>NZ_JBHSQJ010000010.1:113920-114164 GCF_042658505.1 Streptacidiphilus monticola
CCCGGCCCGGGCGCTGACGGCCCGTCAGCCGCGCGCGGCGCACGGCTGCGCCGGGCCTCGTTCGTCGTGGCCGTGCTCCTCGCCGTGGGCGGGGTGCTGGCGTCCGCGGGGAGCGCGTCCGCGGCCAGTTACCGGTACTGGTCGTTCTGGAGCGGTGCGGCCGACGGCGGCTGGGCCTACCAGCAGCAGGGGCCGAACACCTACGTCCCCCCGGACGGCAGCGTGGACGGCTGGCGGTTCGGGG
>NZ_JBHSQJ010000010.1:114270-144756 GCF_042658505.1 Streptacidiphilus monticola
CCGCGCCGCCGACTT
This sequence comes from Streptacidiphilus monticola, assembly GCF_042658505.1. NCBI lineage: Bacteria > Bacillati > Actinomycetota > Actinomycetes > Kitasatosporales > Streptomycetaceae > Streptacidiphilus > Streptacidiphilus monticola. Next base: position 114,286 of record NZ_JBHSQJ010000010.1, read on the forward strand.
CGGTGCCGTCTGCGGGGCGACCGCCGCCGTCCACGGCAAGAAGCGGGTCGCCGTCGTCATCGACTACGGCACCGCCGCCGACTCCGGTACCGGGGCCGCTCCGCCCACCGCGAAGGCGGCCTGCGCCGTCCTCGACGAGAACGCCAGCTCCGCCCAGGCCCTGGCGCAGCTCGCGCCGCCGCTGCGCTACGACGCCAACGGCATCCTCTGCGCCATCTCGGGCTACCCGCAGACCGGTTGCGGTGAGGTCGTCAGCGGGGGCACGTCCGCCGCACGCACCGCGACGCACGGCGCCGACGGCGGGGCGAGCCTCGGCTGGGCCGCCGGCGCCGTCCTCGTCGCCGCGCTCGGCGCCGGGGCCTGGTACCAGCGCCGCAGGCGCGAGCACCTGCGGCAGCACGGAAACCGGCACGGCGACTGATGACCCGTCGGCTCCACCCGGGCGCCTGGTGGTTGTGGGCCCTCGGCCTGGCCACGGCGGCCTCCCGCACCACCAACCCGCTGCTCCTGCTGGAGATCGCGGGCGTGGCGGGGTTCGTCGTCGCCGCCCGGCGCAGCGACGACCCGGCTGCCCGCGCCTACGGCGTCTTCCTCCGGATCGGCCTCGCCGTCCTCCTCCTGCGGCTGTTGTTCTTCACCGTGCTCGGCTCCCCGATCCCGGGCACCCACGTGATCCTGACGCTCCCCCAACTCCCGCTCCCCGCGTGGTTCAAGGGCGTGCGGCTGGGCGGCCCGGTGACCGTCGAGGGTCTGCTCTTCGCGCTCTACGACGCGCTGCGCCTGGCGGTGCTGCTCGGCTGCGTCGGGGCCGCCAACGCCCTCGGCAACCCGGCCCGGCTGCTGCGCTCGCTGCCCGGCGCGCTCTACGAGGCCGGCGTCGCCGTCGTCGTCGCGCTGACCTTCGCGCCGAACCTGGTCGCCGACGCACAGCGGCTTCGCGCCGCACGCCGGCTGCGCGGGCGCTCCGAGAAGGGCGTCAAGGCCCTGCTGACGGTGGGCGTCCCGGTGCTCGAAGGCGCGCTGGAACGGTCGGTCGGTCTGGCGGCCGCGATGGACACGCGGGGCTTCGGCCGCACCGCCGAGGTCCCGGTCACCGTCCGGCGGACCACCGCCGCCCTCACGCTGACCGGCCTGCTCGGCGTCTGCACCGCCGCCTACGGCCTGCTGGGCGCGGACGGCGCCCGCTGGGCGCTGCCGCTGCTGGCCCTCGGCGCCCTCGCCGCCGCCGCGGGGCTGCTGCTGGGCGGCCGACGGGCCGTCAGGACCCGTTACCGGCCGGACCCGTGGGGACTGCGTGCCTGGGTGGTGGCCGGCTCCGGCGTCGCCGTCGCCGCCGCGGTGGTCGCCTGTGGCGGGCTCGACGCGACCGCGCTCCACCCGACGCCCGTGCCGTTGACCGCACCCGTACTGCCGCTGCTCCCGGCGGCGGGTGTGCTCCTCGGGCTGCTCCCCGCCTGGGCCGCCCCGGCTCCGCCGTCGTTCCCGACCCCTCCGGCGGTCCCGTCACCGTCACCGTCATCGTCCCGTTCGCTGCCGTCGCCCTCGCCCGCGCCCTCACCCTCGCCCTCGCCGTCGCCGTCGCGGAAGGAGACAACGTGATCACCTTCGAGGACGTCACCGTCACCTACGCCGACGCCGAGCGGCCCGCCCTCGCCGGGGTGGATCTGCACATCCCCGAGGGCGAACTGGTGCTGCTGGTCGGGCCGTCGGGCTCGGGCAAGTCGACCCTGCTCGGCGCCGTCAACGGCCTCGTGCCGCACTTCACCGGCGGCGAGCTGCGCGGCCGGGTCACCGTGGCGGGCCGCGACACCCGGACCCACCGGCCGCGCGACCTCGCCGACGTCGTCGGCAGCGTGGGGCAGGACCCGCTCGCGCACTTCGTCACCGACACCGTCGAGGACGAACTCGCCTACGGCATGGAGTCCCTGGGCCTGCCCGGGGACGTGATGCGGCGCCGGGTGGAGGAGACGCTGGACCTGCTGGGCCTGGCCGACCTGCGCGACCGGCCGCTGAGCACGCTGTCCGGGGGACAGCAGCAGCGCGTCGCGATCGGCTCGGTGCTGACGGTCCATCCGCGCGTGCTGGTACTGGACGAGCCCACCTCCGCGCTGGACCCGGGCGCGGCCGAGGAAGTGCTGGCCGTGCTCCAGCGGCTGGTCCACGACCTGGGCACCACGGTGCTGCTGGCGGAGCACCGGCTGGAACGGGTGGTGCAGTACGCGGACCAGGTGGTGCTTCTCGACGGCGGCGGTGCGCCGCCGGTCGTCGGGGCGCCCGCCGAGGTGATGGCGGTCTCGCCGGTGCATCCGCCGGTGGTCTCGCTGGGCCGCGCCGCGGGCTGGTCGCCCCTGCCGCTGAGCATCCGCGACGCCCGCCGCCGCGCCGCCCCGTTGCGCGAGCGGCTGGACGGGCGCACCCCGCCCGCCCCGGCCCCCGTGACGGACGGTCGGACCCTGGCCCGGGTCAGCGGGCTGCAGGTGCGACGCGGTCCCGTACCGGTGCTGCGCGGGCTGGATCTGGACCTGCGGGCGGGGCAGGTGACCGCGCTGATGGGCCGCAACGGCGCGGGCAAGTCCACCCTGCTGGGCACGCTCGTCGGCCTGCACGCCCCGGCGGCAGGGCGGATCGACGTCGGCGGTCTGGAGCCGGCCAAGGCCCGCCCGGCGCAGGTGCTTCGCCACGTCGGCCTGGTCCCGCAGGAGCCGCGCGACCTGCTGTACTGCGACACGGTGGCCGCCGAGTGCGCCGCCGCGGACCGCGACAGCGGTGCGGCGTCCGGCAGTTGCCGGGCGCTGGTCTCCCGGCTGCTGCCGGGCGTCCCGGACGGCCTGCACCCGCGTGACCTGTCCGAGGGGCAGCGGCTCACCCTGGCGCTGGCCGTGGTGCTCACCGCGCGGCCGGGGCTGGTGCTGCTGGACGAACCCACCCGCGGCCTGGACTACGCGGCCAAGGCCCGGCTCGTGGAGCTGCTGCGCGAGCTGGCCGCGGCGGGCCACGGCATCCTGCTGGCCACCCACGACGTGGAACTGGCGGCCGAACTGGCCCACCGGACGGTCATCCTGGCCGAGGGCGAGGTCGTCGCCGACGGCCCGACGGCGGAAGTGGTGGTCTCCTCCCCCGCCTTCGCCCCGCAGGTGGCCAAGGTGCTGGCCCCCGCCCCGTGGCTGACGGTCCGCCAGGTCGCGGACGCGCTGGGGCTGCCGGCATGAGCGGGGTGGTGACCCGGGACGCCCGCCCGGTCCCGCTCGGCCGCCGCTCCGTCGCGCTGCTCGCCCTCACCAGCGCCGTCGCCGTCGTCGCCTTCGGCTGGCCGCTCCTGGCGTCCCCCGGCTCCGGGCTCGCCCATGGCGGTGACGCCCCCTGGCTCTTCGCGGCCCTGCTGCCGCTGCTGATCGCAGTCGTCATCGCCCAGGTCGCCGAGGGCCGCGACGCCGGCCAACCCGGCCTGGACGCCAAGGCGGTGGCCCTCCTCGGCGTCCTCGCCGCCGCCGGGGCCGCCCTGCGCCCGCTCGGCGCGGGCACCGCGGGGCTCGAGCCGACCTTCTTCCTGATGGTGCTCTCCGGACGGGTCCTCGGCCCCGGCTTCGGCTTCGTCCTCGGCAACCTCTCCCTCTTCGCCTCCGCACTGCTCACCGGCGGCGTCGGCCCCTGGCTGCCGTTCCAGATGCTGGCGATGGGCTGGGTCTGCCTCGGCGCCGGTCTGCTCCCGGGTGGCCGGCGCGGCCGGGGCGAACGCTGGCTGCTCGCGGTCTACGGCGCTCTCGCCGCCGAGTGCTACGGCCTGGTGATGGACCTTCAGGGCTGGCCGTGGATCGCCGGGCTGGGCTCCGGCATCTCCTTCCAGGCGGGAGCGCCGCTGTCGGAGAACCTGCCCCGCTTCCTCGTCTACCACCTCACCACGGCGATGGGATGGGACCTCCCACGCTCCGCGCTGACCGCCGTGCTCTGCCTGACCCTGGGCCGTCCCGTGCTGCTCACACTGCGCCGCGCGACCCGGCGCGCCGCCTTCGTCCCCGGGGAGCCCGGATGACGGCCACGGCCCCACCGCACCCCCTGCTCCGGCTCTTCCTCGACGCGGCGGCCGGGGTGTTCCCCCAGCCCGACGGCGGTGTGACCGTGCTCCCCGCGCCGGGCAACGGACTTGAGGCCTCCGTGGCCTTCACCGCGCACGCCGTCGTGGCCACCGCCCTGGCCCCGGAGCAGGTGCTCGCGCTGGGCCCCGACGGCCTCGGCGGCTCGCTGGCGGTGGACTTCCTGCGCGCCCTGGCCGGCCCCGCGGGCTGGGTCAACAGCGTCGACGTGACCCTCTGCGCCCTGGGCGCCGGCGGCGGCCCGGCACTGCCCGCCTTGCCGGAGGCCGCGGACCATCCGCGGGTCCGCTACGCCCGCACCCAGCGCACCGACGTCCGCGTGCACGGGGACCGGCGCGGCCTGGTCACCCTGGCCTCCGGCCTCGCCGGACGGCGGGAGCTGAGCATCGAGCTGACGGCGGCCGAGCACGGCCGCGGCGCGGGCCGCGCGCTGCTGGCGGACGCGCTGACGCTGGTCCCGGCAGGCGAACCCGTCTTCGCGGCGGTCGCCCCCGGCAACGCCCGGTCGCTGCGGGCGTTCCTGTCCGCCGGATTCGTCCCGATCGGCAGTGAAGTCCTGATCCGCCCGACTCGCTGACGCATCCTCAACCCTGGTGCGAGCCGCGCCGCGTGCCCTTATCCGCACAAGCCGGACAGCCGTCACGGGGCCCGGCCGCGGGCCTCCACACGTCATGCATAATCGTGCCGCTTTCGCACACACCAGCACCAGGCGCGCCGCCGGTACCAGGGGGGAACATGACGGACCAGCAGGGCCCGGACGCCCAGGAGACAGCCGTCCTGCCCGTCGTCGGGCCGGAGCTGGTCCGCCCGTACGTGCACCCGACGCCGGTGCCGGAGGACGCCGCCCCGGCCGCCGACGCCTCGGCCACCCCCGCGGAGGCCCCTGCCCCCGGCGAGCGCCAGGCCGAGCCCGGCTCCGAGGCCGAGGCGCTGCCGCTGCCCGTGCCGCCGCTCGTCCTGCCCACGCGCCGGGAGGCGCGGCTCGACGCGGCCGTCAAGTCCCGTACCCGGAAGCGCCGATACGGCATCGCCGCGGTCGCGGTGCTGGCTGCCGGCGGCGCCGGGATCGCGCTCGCCGCCGGAGGCGGCAGCTCGACCACCGGTTCGCCGTCCGGCGCCCCGGTCGTCGCCTCGGTGGACACCTCCTCGGGCGCGGCCCCCGCGACGCCCTCGGCTTCCCCGACCGGTGCGTCCGCCCGGCCCGGCCGCAAGCACAGCGCGTCCGCGTCACCGTCCGTCTCGCCGCACAGGTCCGACTCGGCGTCGCCGAGTACCGGAGCGAGCACGGCGGGCCCGAGCGCCGCCCCCACCCTCAGTCCGTCGTCCTCGCCGTCGGCATCGGCGTCCACGGCCGCCGGCCCCACGGGGACCACCACGGCGACCGCCGCCGCCTCGCAGACCCTGCAGCTGGGATCGACCGGTCCGGCGGTCGCCCAACTCCAGTCCGACCTGCGTGCCCTGTGGATCGACCGCGGCCTGCGGGCGACCGGCGACTACGACCAGCGCACCGCCCAGGACGTCGCCACCTTCCAGGTCTGGTACGGCGTCACCGGCGACCCGCAGGGCGTCTACGGACCCAACACCCAGGCCCGGATGGCCGACGCCATGAACCGCCAGAGCGGCCAGGGCTGAGCCTCCGTCCCGCGTTCGCGGCGCTCAGGGCACGCAGGGGGACGGGTTCGGGCTGCTAGCCCACCACCGCCTGGGTGATGCTGACGCCGGCCATCACCAGCATCACCGCGGCCGCGATCCGGGTGATCAGCTTCAGCGGCACGTGCTTCATGAGCTTCTGGCCGCCGACGATCGCGACGCCCGCCACCGCGCAGAGGGCCAGCCAGGAGCCGATGCCCACGGCGGCCGGATCGTCGTACTTGGCAGCCAGGTTGGCCGTCATGATCTGGGTGAGGTCGCCGAACTCGGCGACCAGCACGGTCAGGAAGCCGGTCGTGGCCACCGGCCAGAAGGTGGCGGCGCGCGGCTTGCGCTCCACGCCCTCCTCGTCCTCCTCGTGGCCGAAGAGCAGCATCAGCGCCCCGCCCACGAAGAGCACGCCGACGACGCCCTCCACCCAGCGGTGCGGCAGCAGCGCGAGCAGCCGCCCGGCCACCAGGGCGAGACCGACGTGGACGGCGAAGGCGGCGGCGATGCCGGTGAAGACCCAGCTCGCCCGGTAGCGGGTGCCGAGCACCAGGCTGGCCAGGGCCGTCTTGTCCGGCAGTTCGGCGATGAAGATGATGCCGAAGGTGATCGCGGCGATCGTCAGGCTGTTCACGGAGCGGAGATCCTCGGTTCGGGCGGCACCGCCTGCTCCGACCTCGCTCGCGACGCCTCGGCACGACAGCGCCGCGGGTACGTGGACGTACTGCGCAGCGGGCTGCGGCCGAAGGTCTCGCCAGCGCCCGACCGAGCGGACGCCCCGGGCGCCGGGCCGGACCTGCGGGCAGGACGGCCAGTATGTCGACGTTCCGGTGGGGGCTACTCCCCTTCAACGTCCGCCATCCTACCCGAGCCCGCCTGCGCCCCGGCCCGGCCGGCGTGCGCCCCGTCCCGCCCGCGGGGGAACCGCCGACGCGGTGAATCCATCCCTACCTACCGGGGGACACACCGTCGCACGGGGGAGACTCGCACCATGGCACACCGCACCGTTCCGTTCCGCAGATTCGCCGTCGTCTCGGCGGCGACGCTGGCCGCACTCGGCCTGGGCGCCGACTTCGGGGCGAGCGCCTGGGCCAAGTCGGCGGTGCGCACCACCGTGTCGGCGCGCGTCCTCCGGCTGGGCCAGTCCGTGACCGTGACCGGCACCGGCGGGGACGACGCCGCCCGCACCTACCGGCTCTGCGTGGACCAGCGGCAGGGCGGCGGCAGCTGGCGCCAACTCTCTTGCTCTGCACGGCAGTTCCAGCAGGCGAGAGCCCGGGTACGGGCCACCCGGCGCGGTGACCTGCAGTTCCGGACCCGGCTGCTCGTCGGCCCGGCCGGGCGGCTGGACCGCATCTCCCCGACGGTGACCGTCGTCGTGCGCTGAGCGGTGCGGCCGGTGGCAGCAGCGCCGCGAGACACCCCTCGACATGACGGGGTGTCAGGGGTGAGGGTGGGACCCATGGAGTACACCACGCTGGGCCGCACCGGCCTGTCCGTCTCCCGCATCTGCCTGGGCACGATGAACTTCGGTCCGCTGACCGAGGAGGCCGACGCCCACCGGATCATGGACAACGCCCTCGCCGAGGGCGTCAACTTCTTCGACACCGCGAACGTCTACGGCTGGGGCGAGAACAAGGGCCGCACCGAGGAGATCGTCGGCTCCTGGTTCGCCCAGGGCGGCGGGCGCCGCGAGCGCACCGTGCTGGCCACCAAGCTCTACGGCGACATGCCGCTGGGCGGCCAGGAGAAGTGGCCGAACAACGGCCGGCTCTCCGCCCTCAACATCCGCCGCGCCTGCGACGCCAGCCTGAAGCGCCTGCGGACCGACTACATCGACCTCTACCAGTTCCACCACGTCGACCGGGCCACTCCCTGGGAGGAGATCTGGCAGGCGATGGAGGTGCTGACCGCCCAGGGCAAGATCCTCTACGCGGGCAGCAGCAATTTCGCCGGCTGGCACATCGCCCTGGCCCAGGCGGCCGCCGCGAAGCGCGACTACCTCGGCCTGGTGGCCGAGCAGTCGCTCTACAACCTGCTGGCCCGCACCGTGGAGCTGGAGGTACTGCCGTCCGCGCAGCACCACGGCCTCGGCGTGATCCCGTGGTCCCCGCTCCAGGGCGGCCTGCTCGGCGGCGCGCTGCGCCGCGCCGAGGCGGGCGGCCGCAGCGCGGACCGGGTCAAGCAGCTGTCGGAGACGCAGCGGGCCCAACTGGAGCGCTGGGAGGCGTTCTGCGACAAGCTCGGCCAGGAGCCGGGCACGGTCGCCCTCGCCTGGCTCCTCCACCAGCCCGCGGTGACCGCCCCCATCGTCGGCCCCCGCACCGCCGACCAGCTGACCTCCGCCCTGCGTGCCGTCGAACTCACCCTCGACGAGGCCGCGTTGACCGAACTCGACGACATCTTCCCGGGCCACAAGCCCGCCCCTGAGGACTACGCCTGGTAACCCACCCCCGCCCCGCCTGACGCCCGGCAGCCGGCCCCCGCCCGCCCCGCCCCTGCCGGGCCTCGCCGGAGGCCGGCGCCGAGCCTGTCCGCTCCGCTGAGGACCGGGCGCCGGGGTGCAAACGACGGCGGGCTCGCGGGGGCTGCCCGCCGGTCCGCCCTGCCGGGCCCCGTCGGCGGCTCGGGCCGCACATGTCCGCTCCGGCAACGGCGGGGGCACGCGGACGGCTGCTGCTGACGGCCGACTCCAGGGGCGGGCGGGCCGCCGGCCACGCCGCACTGCGCGCTCAGGCACAGGCCACCCGCATGTCCGAGCTGCGCGTCCGGCCAGGCGTGTGCGGAGCGACTGACGGCCTGTTCCGGGAGGCCGTCGGTCCCCCTGCCGCCGCCGGAGGGCGCGGGCCGGGCAGGGCGGTGCCGCGAAGGCGGGTTCGCGGGCCATCCGCCAGGCTTGCCCGCCGCACCGGAGGCGCGGGCCGCGCCGGGGCCGCCCGGCGGGCAGGTCGAGGGGCGGCTCACCTTCCGCCCGGAGGCTTGAGGGGGCGACGGCGGGTTCCAGGAGCCCACTGATCCGCCCGCGAGGGGCGCGGTTGTCGGTGGCGCGGTCTAGCGTGTGCAGCATGACAGCGGACCCCGCCACCACCTGGATCGCCCTGCTGCGCGCCGTCAACGTCGGCGGTCGCAAGGTCGAGATGGCGCGTCTGCGCGCCCTGTTGGGACAGCAGCCCGGACTGTCCGGCGTGCGGACCTACATCGCCAGCGGCAACGTCTTCTTCCAGGCCCCCACCGGTCCCGGACGGGGGCGGGAACCGGAGCCCGAGCGGCAGCGGAAGGAGCTGACGCAGCGTCTGGAGTCCTGCATGGAGGCCGAGTTCGGCTTCCGGATACCCGCCGTCCTGCGCACCGAAGCCGAGTTCGCGGCGGACCTGGAGGCCGCGCCCTTCCACGACCGCGCCCCGGCGCCGGACGAGCGGTTCAGCCTGCTCTTCACCGACGGGCAGCTCGAGGGCGCCCTCGAACCCCGGGTCTCCCCCAAGGGCGACTGGGAGATCGTCGGCGTCCACGGCGGCACGGCCTACCTCATCTGGCACCTCATCGACGGCCGCCCGCCGGCGAACCCCGGTCCCGCGCTGGAGAAGTCCCTGGGCGTCCAGGCCACCGGCCGGTTCTTCCACACCTGCGCCAAGATCCTCGCCGCAGCCCGCAAGCCGGGCTGAGCAACCTCTCCCTCCCCTCCCCGCCCTCCCCGTCAGCCGGCCGCGGGCCCTCAGCCCGTCGCCTCGCGGATCCGGGCCAGCAGGGCCCGCAGCTGCTCGCGCTCCGCCGCGCCCAGCAGCCCCGTCGCCTCCGCCAGTGCCACCCGGTCCAACTCCTCTGCCTCGCGATGCCGTTCGGCGCCCAGCTCGGTCAGCCGCACCAGGAACGCGCGGCGGTCGGCGGGGTGCCGGACGCGCTCGACCAGGCCGTCCCGCTCCAGGGTGTCCACCAGGCTCGTCGTGGTCCGGGCGGCCACGCCCGTCATCTCGCTCAGGTCCCGCATCCGCAGCGGCTCGGCGGAGTTCGCCAGCATCCGCAGCGCCCGCAGCCGGGCCACCGACATCCCGTTCGCCCTCAGCCTGCCCTCGACGAAGACCCGCATCCGCTGGGTCGTCTCGAACAGCTCGTCCACCAGGACGTCGCTGCTGCCGTGTACCGCCATGCGCCGTTCCCCGTTTCCCGTCCCAATCGAATTCCGTGAGCACTCACATAGTGAGTATGCTCAGTATCGTGCTGCTGCTCCGACGCCGACCTCTCCTGCCCGCCTCCTTCCGCCTCAGCCAACGCCTGGTCGTCCCGGTCATGTGCGTCTCCGTCACCTTCATCGCGATCGTCGACGGAGCGATCACCACCGTGGCACTTCCGTCCATCGCCCGCCAGTTCCACCTCACCACCGCCGCCCTGGACGGCGTGGTCGTCGTCTATCCGGTCTGCCTGGCCATGGCCATCCCCGCCTCGGCCTGGCTGGTCGAGCGCTTCGGCGGCCGGCGCGTCCTGCTCACCTCGCTGCTCGGCTTCCTGTTCTCCTCTCTCCTCTGCGGCGCCGCCGCGGACCTCGGCCAACTCGTCGCCTTCCGCGCCCTGCAGGGCCTGTCGGCGGGCGTGCTCTTCCCGGCCTCCGCCGCCTTGCTGTTCCGGACCTTCACCTCCTCCGAACAGGTCCGCATCTCGCGTTACATGATCATCCCTCAGCAGATCGCCCCCGCCGCCGCACCCGTGCTCGGCGGCCTGCTGGTGGACCACCTCTCCTGGCGCTGGGTCTTCTACGTCAACGTCCCCGTCGGACTGCCCGCCGCGCTCTTCGGCCTGCTGTTCCTCGCCGAGCACCGCGACCGCCGCCCGGGGCGGTTCGACCTGCCCGGCCTGCTGCTCAGCGCCGCCGCCCTGGCCACCCTGATGTTCGGCATCTGCGAGGGCCCCAACCGGGGCTGGTCGTCCCCGGCCGTGCTGACCGCACTCGGCGTCGGCGCCGTCCTGCTCGCCTGCGCCGTCGTCTTCGAACTGCGCACCAGCGAACCGATCCTGAGGCTGCGTCTGTTCGCGGACCGGCTGTTCCGTGACACCAACCTGGTCAACCTGGTCGGCCTCGTGCCGATCCTCGGTGCCATGTACCTGGGCCCGCTCTTCCTGCAGGAGGGCCAGGGCCGGTCCGCGCTCGAGTCCGGGACGAGCACCTTCCCGGAGGCCTTCGGCGTGCTGCTCACCGTCCAGCTCGCGGGCGTGCTCTACGCCCGCGTCGGACCGCGCGTCATCATCGGCACCGGCCTGGCCGGCGTCTGCGCCGTGCTGCTGCTCTTCTCCACCTGCGACGCGGGCACCGACCTGTGGACCTTCCGCGGCTACATGTTCCTGCTCGGCATCGCGATGGGCGGAGTCTTCATGCCCTCGACGGTGGCGTCACTGGCGACCGTCGCCAAGACCGACCTGGCGCAGGCCTCGACGCTCAACACCGTCGTCCGCCAGACCGGCGGCGCGCTGGCCCCCGCGGCCGTCACCACGGCGCTGGTGCTGAACACCCCGACGGGCGCCGCGACCGCGCCCCCGGTCAGCGCCTACCAGCACGCCTACCTGGTCCTCGCGGCGATCGCGGCCGTGGCCGCCGCCTTCGCCTTCACCATCCCGGACGGCCCGGCTCGGGCCGCCGCGGGCGGGCGGGCCGGAGGCCGGACGACGGCCTCATCCCGGTCCGTTCCAGTCCAGCGTCGGCGCGAGAACGCCCTCTAGCGTCAGCAGCCAGCGCTTCACGGCAAGCCCCAACTCCCCTCCGCCGAAGCCGCCGAGACCGTCGGAGGCGACGACGCGGTGGCAGGGCACGAGGAGGAAGAGCGGGTTCGAGCCCATGATCTGTCCGACGGTGCGCGGCGCCTCGAAGTCATCAGGCAGGAAGGCGCCGCTGAGGCGGGCCAGCTCGCCGTAGGTGACCGTGCGCCCGTACCCCACCTCCCGGTGGAGGGTCTGCAGCACCGTGCGCTGCAGACCCTCGGTGCGGCTCCAGTCGAGGGGAAGCCCGAAGTCCCGGCGGGCACCGGCGAAGTAGGCCCCGACCTCCGCCCGGACCCGCTCGGCCTTCTCCTCGTCCCCCGCGAGCACGGAACTCTCCCCGACGAGCCCGAACTCGGTCGCGACGACCCCGCGCGCCGTCACCCCCACCCGCACGGCCCCGCCGGGGAGGGGTGCTTCGACGCGTATCCACGACACTCCAGCCACGACACCAACGTTAGGCCGGACCACTGACAGGACCCGCCTCGCCGGCGGCTCAGCCCAGCGCCAGCGCGGCTGCGCCGACCAGGCCGGCGCGGGTGCCGAGTCGGGCCGGGAGGATCTTGATGCCGTGGGTGAACGGCAGTGCCGCATACGTCTGCAGGTGGCGGCGCAGGGGCTCCAGCAGCAGGTCACCCGCCTGCAGGACCCCGCCCCCGAGCACCGCGGCCTCCAGTTCGACCAGCGTCGCCGTGGCGGCGATCCCCGCGGCCAGCGCCTTCCCCGCCCGGTCGAACGCCGCCCGCGCGGTCTCGTCCCCGGCCCGCGCCGACGCGGCCACCGCCGCGGCCGACGCGTCGTCACCGTCCGGACGCCACCCGCGACCCAGCGCCCACGCCGCGATCGCCGTCCCGCTCGCGACCCGCTCCAGACACCCCCGCGAGCCGCACGGACAGGGGTCGCCGTCCATATCCACGGTGATGTGGCCGAGATGCCCGGCATTGCCGCTCGGCCCGGCGTACACCTTCCCGTTCAGCACCAGGCCTGCCCCGACGCCCGTCGAGACCACCAGGCACAGGGCGTTGGCGAAGCCCCGGGCCGCACCGACCCAGTGCTCCGCCGCCGTCATCGCCACGGCGTCGCCGCCCAGCACCACCGGCAGTCGGCCCCCCACGGCCGGGTGGGCCGCCACCCGCTCGACCAGGGGGAAGCCGCGCCAGTTGGGAATGTTGACCGGGCTGACGGTCCCGCGCACCACGTCCACCGGCCCGGCACTGCCGACGCCGATCCGGTCCACCTGACCCCAACTCCCGTGCGCCGCAAGCAGGTCCAGCACATCGTGCACCGCGCCCAGCACCTCCGCGGCCTCCCCCTTGGCCGGGGTGGGAACCTGGACCTCGTGCAGCGGCTCGCCGTCCCGGGTGACCAGCCCGCCGGCGATCTTCGTCCCGCCGATGTCCACCGCCGCCACGAGCGCGCCGCTGCTCATCCCTGCACACCCTCTCCGAGCGCCCGGCGCTCGATCCGCTCCAGCTTCTCGGCGAACACCGCCCGCGCGTCGGGGGTGACCCGGGTCAGCGCGACCATCGCCGTGACGATGACATCACACAGCTCCTCCTGGACGTCGGTCCAGGTGTGGGAGAAGCCCTTGCGCGGGTTCTGCCCGATCGCCCCGATCACCGCCTCGGCGACCTCGCCCGCCTCCTCGGAGATCTTGAGGATCTGCAGCACCGTCTGCATCTCCCCGCCCACCCGGTTCCCCCGGTCCAGCCAGGCCGCCAGCCTGTCGATCACGTCCCACGCCGCCTCGTCCGCCACGGGCCTCAGCCTAGGGCCCGCGACGGACAGCGCGGCAGGTCACTCGTACTCGGTGGCGTTGCCGCCCCGGGTCAGGTAGGCGTCGCTCACCAGCTTGGCGATGGCCCGCCCGCTCAACTCCAGGCTCCAGCGCTCCGTCTGCGGCCGGATCACCACGCCCTCGCGCAGGTGCAGTCCGCTGCCGCTGACCGTCTCCGCGCCGTCGGCCAGTTCCTGGGCCACCGTCAGCTCGAACGGCCCCCGGAACAGCTCGGGCACCAGCGGCAGCGCCGCCCCGACCACGGCCGGGGCATCCAGCCAGCGGACCTGGCCGTCGATCTCCGCGGCGATGTCGAAGACGGCGTAGCCGGGGCGCTCGGCCCCGGCCGAGGCGCCGTAGCCGAGGTCCTGCACGCCCGCGCCGTAGACCTCGCCGAAGACACCGACCCGGCTCGCGCCCAGCCGGTCCGCCAACTCGGCCGCCAAGGAGGCGACGTCCCAGGCGCGCATCGTGCGCCAGTAGAGGTTCCCCTCGGTCGGCTGCAGCGCGAGCCCCTTCGCCCCGAGCCCCTTCGAGGAGACCTGCACCCGGCTGTCCTCCGCCCGGTACGTCAGCAGGCAGCAAGTGCCGTGCAGCTTCTCGGTGATGACGACGGGCTCGCCCGCCGGGAAGACGCCGGGGTAGCGCTTGAGGTTCTCGATGTCCACCCAGGGCAGCAGCTCCGTGCCGTCCTCGACGTCCCCGCTCATGGAGACCGGGATCGGCGGCACCCACTTGCTGATGCCCAGCAGCTCCGCGAAGTCCGTACCCGCCTCGGCCGCGGCCCGCAGGTCCACCCCCGCCAGCGCCTGCGGCGAGCAGACGATGCCCTGGGACAGCTCCCCGCGCAGCCGGACCGCCCGCACCCGGTCTCGCCGCGAACCGGCCAACCGCCCGGTCAGGCCCAGCTCGTCGATCAGCGCCTCGGGCAGCACGGACTGCTCCGGGATGTAGACGGCGTGGTCCCCGGTCCGGTAGCGCCCCTTGGCCACCACCGCGCGGTACAGGCCGACCTGCGCCAGCTCCAGCGCGTCGGCGTTGCCATGGGGGTGGATGGTCAGACGCTCGGCGGTGACCCGCAGGGTCGACATGGCGGACCGCTCCTCTCGTGACGGCCGGTCGGCGGACCGGCCGTCCGAGTGTCGCCGTCAGTGCCCGGCCCCGGCAAAGCATTTGAACCCCGGCAGCCCTGCCTCTCCCGCCTCCCGTCTCGCGTCCCCCGCCTCCCGTCTCCCCGCCTCCCGTCTCGTCAAAAGCTCGCCCCGCCCGACGTTTTGACGTACCGACAAAGCGGGCACCATCGCACCACCTCATCTCCCGTGGAGCGCGCCATGACCGAAGTCCACCTCCTCGACGCCGCACCGGACACGCCCCACGGGCTGGGACGCCACGTCGAACACGACCGCCGCTCGCTCGCCTTCGCGGTCGGCACGCTCCCCAAGTCGGCTATCCAGAGCGTGAGTTGGACGCGACGCAGCCCCATCCTCGACCAGGCCGCGCTCGGCAGCTGCACCGGCAACGCCGCCACCGGCCTGCTCGGCACGGACACCAGCGACCGCACCGGGGCGACGACCGTCACCATCAGCGACCAGGGCGCCGCCGCGAGCAAGGGCTTCTTCACCGCCGGCGAGCACACCCTCGACGAGGACTTCGCCGTCGCGCTCTACTCCCTCGCCACCCGCCGCGACTCGATCCCCGGCGAGTACCCGCCCACCGACACGGGCAGCAGCGGCATCGGCGTCGCGAAGGCGCTCAAGTCCCTCGGGCTCGCCACCTCCTACACCCACGCCTTCTCGCTCCAGGCCCTCCAGTCGGCGCTCCAGAGCGGGCCGGTCCTCATCGGCATCCCGTGGCTCAACTCGATGTTCAACCCCGCCGCGGACGGGAGGATCCCGCTCGACCAGAGCTCCGGCGTCGCCGGCGGCCACGAGCTCGAACTCGCCCGCTACGACGCCCAGGCGGGCGAGTACTGGGTCGCCAACTCCTGGGGCACCAGCTGGGGCCAGTCCGGCTGGGGCTACCTCGCCGAGGCCGACCTGAGCTGGCTGCTCTCCCAGCAGGGCGATGTGACGGTGCCCCACCTGCTGTGACGTCCGTCCCCGCGCGCCGCGGCCCGCCCTTCGCCTCAGTTCGCCCGCACGCTGCACTCGTCGAGCGAGCGGCCGACGAGGGTGCAGGCCGCGGCATCACCGATGCCGTCCGCCGGATGACTCTGCACGACGGCGACGGTGGCCCGGGTCCCGGCGTCGAAGCAGCCAGGGTTCTGCTGGACGAGGGCGGCGAGCACAGCCGCCCGCATCCGGTCGATCGCGAACTGCGACCCGTCGACCTCGACGGCCTGCGCCTCCCGTTCGAGTTGCTTGCGCAACTGCCCGGCACGGGTGCTGAACTCCTGCCCGACCGACCGGCAGCCCTCGTGCCGAGGCCCCGCCTCCCCCTGGCGCTGCGCCCCGACCGCGTACCCGCCCACGGCCAGGAGCGCGGCCCCGATCCCCACCCCGACCAGCGCAAACACCGAACGTCTTCCCATGGCGGGGCATCGTAGCGAGTCCGGCGCCGCGTACGCCCCGGGGTCCCGGGCATGCGAGGACCATGAAGGTCCGCGCCGACTCCCCGCGCCTGCGCGGCTGGGCGCTGCTCTCACTCCTGCTCTGCGCAGCAGCCGGAGCGGCGGCGGTCTCTCTGGCCGTCACCGGTGCGGTATCGGCTGCGGTCGCGCTGGGCGTGGTGGCGCTCGTGGCGCTCCGCATCGCGATCCTCCTGACCCGGGCCGGCGGGCCACCGATCCGCCGCTGACTGCGCGTCAAGCGCGGCTTCAGCGAGGCATGCCAGCCTGCCCTCGCAGCGTCCACCGTCGGGCCCCGCCGGCCCGATTCCCAGCCGAGGGGGCCACGTCCGATGACGCCCACGTCCACCCCGCTCCCGTCCACTCCGCTCGCGTCCACCCCGCTCGCGCTCGCGTCGCGCCGCCCGGTGCCCGCCGAGACCGAGCTCCGCGGCATCCTCGCCGGCCGCCTTCGCCGCGCCGAGATCGACGACCTGATGCACCGCCTCTTCGCGGAACGCGACGCCCGAACCGCCGCCCCGCCGTCCGCTCTGCCGGCTCTGCCCGCTCTGCCCGCGACCGGGTGCTTGCTGCCCACGCTGGAAGCAGGTGCGCGATGAGCGAGCGGTTCACCGAGTACGCCGTCGCAAACGACTTCGGCCTCATCCACCGGCAGCTCACCTTGGACGCGGCGCTGCTCGCCATCCGCACCATCACCGCCCAGGGCGGCAGCGCCCGGCTCCTCACCCGCCCGGTCACCCGCGGCGAATGGGTCGCCCAGGACCTGCCCCCGGCGGTGTCCCGGAAGGCCGGAGCGGCATGAGCGATCAGTCCGCGACGGCCCGCATCCGCGATCTGGAACGCCTGCTGCACCAGGCCGAGGACGAGATCCGCGACCTGCGCGCAGAACGCGCTGCGCTCTACGCCCGCCTGCACGGCCGGCCCGCGCTCCTCGCCGGGCACGAAAGCCGGGAGGTGGTCCTCGAACTCCCCTGAGGCGTCCCCAACGTGCCCCGGCCGACACCGAGTTCTGGCCCGGACCGGATCAGCCGTCTCCGCCGGGCCACCGCCGCCGTGGGCGGCCGGGAGGCCGGGGGCCGGCGGGCCGGGAGGCCGGTCCGGGTGGCGCACTGGCGGGAAAGCGACACCCAGCCCCCGACTACGGCTAAACCGCCAGATGCTGGTCCAAGTACTCCTGCACCGGCTCGAACAGCCCGGACGGCACGTAGTCGGCGAGTTCCGCATGCGACACCCAGGCGACCGCCGCGAGTTCGTCAGGGTCGGCGACGTGGGCTTCCCCTGTGATCACGGCACACACCACATACGCCATCTGACGGCCCGTCACCGGATGCTCCCGCTCCCCCAGCGACATCATGGCGTCCACGGAGAGCCCGGTCTCCTCGAACGCCTCCCGCTCCGCCGTCTGCTCCGCGCTCTCTCCCGCCTCCATCGCCCCGGCAGGGAACTGCCACACCAACTCCCCTTCCGCGACCCGGCGCCGCACCATCAGCACCTTCCTGTCATGGACGACGATCGCCGCGGCGATGCCCTGCTGTTCGCCCTGCTCGGTCATGCGGTTGCCTCCAAGACGGCCACGAGCTGCGGCCCCAGCCACTGCTTCGGATGAACCCGGTCATGCTCTGACGATCTACCCCGTCAACGTCGAGAATCTCGTGATGCCAGGTTCGAGTCGAACGGTGCACGCCGCAGGAGGCCAGAGGCCGCCGCGAGCAGGCCCCACAACCTGCCTGGCCCCGCAGTCAGTTGCGGCTCCCGCGGTCGGCAGGCGGTACGCCGAGTCCCGAACGGGCGTCACTGCCGCCAGGGTCGGTCAGGACCTGCCGCGCCTGCGCGCCCTGCGCCTGAGTTCACGCCGCTGTCGGCCTGGCAGTACGGACGCAAGCCGCCCCACCTCGCAGAGATCATGGCAGTCCCCACCCCTGCCCCCACTACACCACCACACAACAGGCCCGTCCCCCTCGGTCCCGTACGCCTCCCTTTCGGCCGTGGTCCCAGCCGGCCGCGGGTGCACGCCGAGGTCGTGCTCAGGGCAGACCGGCCACACCCTCCACAGCAGCTCGGTCACGGTCTCCTGAGCAGCGTCGGCGACAAGACTGAGCACCGTGAAGTCGTCGTCCGGCTCCGGCCCCATCTCAGGCCCGTGCGGGTGGACGGGATTCCCCTGCCACCGCCCGTCGGACAGCGCGACATAGATCTGGTCCGGCCAGTCGTCCCCATCGGAGGCCGGCAACACCATCAGGACAAGCGGCGGCTCCTCGGGCAACGTCGCCGCCAAGTCACGGTTCACCGCTTCGAGAGCGCCTTCGAAGCGCAGCCACTCACCAAGACCGGCGCGCCGAGGCCGGGGGCGAGAGGGCCGGTCGGCACCGGGATCGAGGGGATGGAAGGAGAAGTAACCCACCACCCGATCTTGTCACCGACGTCCTACTCGCTCGCGCTGCCGGTAGCCCCCACTCCAACGTCGCCTCGGGAGAATACCTTCGCCGCGCTCACCTTCCCGCGAGCCGCTCGCTGTCGCTGCTGGCCCGCGACTGGTGGGCGAAGGCGGATTCGAACCGCCGACATCTGCTTTGTACGCTCGACCAGACTTCAGGGCCTTCTGCCGAGAGTTGGCCCAGCCGCGTTCTAAGCTGACGCCCGTGATGGAGAGTGACTGCCTTCAACCGTCATCGTTGATGCCAGTCGCCGAGATCAGCTCAGACCCGGCCCGCCGCCCATGACTCCAAGGCGAAGAAGTCGTCGGACTGCAAGCCACGACGTGCGTCTATCCGCAGGAGTAGAGAGGGGGCGTCGTGATGCCTCTCCACCCAGGTACGGTCAGCGTCGGTGATCTCATCGTCCACCCACGCGAAGGGACGTCCGTTCACCCATGCCAGGACCTCCGGGGTCTTCCAGAACACGCCGGGCGCCGGTTGTGAGCGTTCGTCGGACCAGCGAACGAACGGCAGAGAGGGCAGGCCCAGCACTGGTGCGACAAAGTCGTTGGCTTCCTCCTCCCAGGTGGTTGCCCACGCGAGTTCGTACGGAAGCCCGGCGAGCGCGGGGCCATGCGCCGGGTTGAGCCAGACACGCAAGGGCTTCACGCGCTTGTGCGGCATTCCCCAGATGGCCAGCCGGCGCCGCTCAGCCGCCTCCCAACGAGGTGTCAGGAAGCGATGCGTCTCGTAGCCCTCGGGCCTGTGCTGGGGCTTCGCACCGTAGGGATTCAGTGGACCATCCACGTCCACCAGCAACAAAGGCCGCACCTGCTCGACCCAACTCATGCCCAGCACACTATCCACGTCTCCACAGCTCCGGCTCACCATTTCCAAGGCCACGCGGCCCGTGGCAACTCAGACGCTGGTTTGGAAAGCCCGGCCACGAATCACTCCTGATCGGGCGCGATTCGCTGCCCTGCGGCGGACCGGCACTCACGCCGCCGTGACTTCCCGCCAACTCCCGCCTGAAACGCAGATGTCACGGCAGCTCATCGCCAACGCTCCGAAGTGGCGAGCGGGGTGCGGACGGTCGCCTTCCCATCCGAGAGCCTGATCGACGTGTCAGACCACCTGGCTGCATTCGTGCCCCCCCGCTGCCGACGCGCACGTCTTCACCAGGCTGAAGGGTGGCCAGCTGCGCCGCACCAACTTCCACGACGTGTGGGTCCGAGCTCGGATCGCCTCCAGGATCTCCCCTGAGGTGCACTCTCACGATCTGTGGCACACCGGGAACCCCCTCGTGTCGAGTGCCGGCGCGAGCACGAAGGAGCTGATGACCCACAAGGGGCACACAGAGCACGGGCTGCGTTGATCCACCAGCACATGACTGCCGACCGAGATGGCGTTATCGCGGGCAAGCTCGGCGAGATGATCCGCAAGGAGACCGGGCCGAAGCAGGCTCCGGACTGATCTGGCACGCCTGTGGCGCGAAGAACCCCCGGCCGATCATGGTCGGGGGTTCGTTTGCTGCTGGGAGCTGGTGGGCGCAGACGGATTCGAACCGCCGACATCCGCTTTGTAAGAGCGGCGCTCTACCGCTGAGCTATGCACCCCTGGACATGGGAGCTAAGACTACCTGGTCCCGGGCCTCCTGCGTGCAGGGCGGGGCGGGTGGAAGGATGGGGCCCGTCCCGGGCAGCGGCGGGGCGTGGGCAGGATGTGGCGGAGCAATCCGCAGGCCAGGACAGGCACCAGCAGCACGAGCAGGAGAGCGGAGCGGACGTGGCGGGCGGTTCGGGGCGGTGGTGGCGTGGCGAGGGTGGTCGCGCCGAGGCGCAGGCGGCGCGGGAGGCCGCCGCGCAGGCGTTCTATGAGCTCGACACCCTGCAGCGGGATCTGACGATCAACGTCGAGACCCTCGCCGCCGCCGACACCTCTGAAGGGTCCAAGCGGGCCCAGCGGGACTTCGCGGCTTTCGGGGAGCGGATCAACCACCTCAGCGAGCAGTACATCAACGCGCTCGACGCCGTCGACCTCGACGCCGAGGACCTGTCCGCCTCCGCCGCGGGGCAGGCGCGGCGGCAGCTGGACACCGTGCGGCAGCAACTGCTCAGCATGAAGGGAGAGTTGGACCGGTTCGCGAGCAACATCCAGCCCCTCCTGGCCGCCGCCGAGAACCAGCTGGCGCAGGTCGTCCCGGCCGTCGAGCGGGCCAAACAGGCGTGGCTGGCCGCGAGCAACACCGTGGACGCAGCGAAGGCCGCCCGGCTCAAGGTGGACGACCAGGCGAAGCGGCTGGCCGGGCTCGCGCCGCAGCTGAAGATGATCACGGAGGGCGCCGGGCGGCACGGCGTGCAGCCGGTGCTGCGCACGGCGGCCGAGGTGCAGCGGACGGCGGAGCAGATCCGGGCCGAGGCCGAGCGGCTGCCGCAGCAGGCTGCGGAGATCGACCGGACGCTGGCCTCGCTGCGCACCCGCGCGCAGGCGTTGGAGACGCGGGCGGGGCAGATCGACCCGGTCCTCAGCGAGCTGCGCCGCAGGTTCAGCGCGGCCTGCTGGCAGGACCTGCAGCACGTGCCGCAGCAGGCGGCGGACGCCGTGCGCAGTGCCCGGGCGCGCATCGACGAGGCGGAGAAGGCGCGCAACGAGCAGCGCTGGAACGACGCTTCCCTCGTCCTCGGCAACACGCGGACGATGCTGAACACGACGGACGCCTCCGTCGCCGCCGTCCACGAGCGCCTGGCGGCGTTGAACGAGGTGCAGCGCGACGCGGACGCCGTCATCGAGCGGGCCCGGTTCGCGGTGCGGGACGCGCAGCGGCTGGCCATGGCCGGGCGCAGTGCGCCCGATCCGCGTCACGCCCAGCCGCTGGACGCGGCGGTGGCGCGCATCGACCGGGCCGCTGCCGCCCTGACGGGACGTCACCCCGACTACTGGGCGCTGCTGACCGAGCTGAACGCGGCGAAGGAGACCGCGGCCACGGTGGTCCGGATGATCCGCGAGGAGCGCAGCTCCAGCCGGTAGCCCACGGCGGTCCACGTCGACCCACGGTCCTCGGCCCACAGCCCACGACCCACGGTCCTCGGCCCACGGCCCACGGCCCACGGCCCACGGCCCAACGTCCTAAGCCCGGCTCGGTGCGCCGGCTCCGCAGGCCGAGGGGCGTGGTCCGGAGCAGTGGACGCGACCGGCCCGGTGCTCGCGGGGTCCCCCATGCGGGCGCGAAGCTCCCCGAGCGGGCAGCCTGTTGGGATGAGTACCCGCCTGAGTACGCCGACTCAGGCGCCGCGGCCTGCCACCGCCCGACCATGACCGTATGCTCAGCGCCCTCGCCCGCCGCCTCGTCCCACTGCTCGCGCGGCTTGACGTCGCTCCCGGCCAGGTGCCGGCGGGCCCCTGCATCGTCGCGGTCAACCACAGCTCGCTGGTCGACCCCGGCGTCGTGCTGGCCGCACTCCGCCTGCTGGGCGAGCGCAGGCCGGTGCTCCTGGCGACGGCAGGGCTGTGGCGGATACCGGTTCTGGGCCGACTGCTCCGGGCCGAGGGCCATATCCCCGTGCAGCGCGGCACGGCCAACGCCGCGGCCGCGCTGGACGCCGCCGAACGGGAGTTGCGGCGTGGCCGCGTCGTGGTGATCTACCCGGAGGGCCGCCTGCCCCGCCGCCGGGATTCCGGCGACGGCGCGCCGCAGGAGTTCCGCAGCGGCGTGGCCCGGCTGGCGCTGGCCACCGGCGTGCCCGTGGTGCCGCTGGGGCAGTCCGGTTCGCGGCGGATCACCTCGGGCAGCACTCTCAAGCAGGTGGCCGGCGTGGTCACGGCACCGCTGCGGCGGCCCCGTGTCCGGGTCGCCCTCGGCGCCCCGGTCCTGCTCACCGGCTCGGTGCCGCAGGCCACGGAGCAGGCCCATGCGGCCGTGACCGACGCCTGGCGGGCAGCGGCGGACGGCCTCGCCGGCCCACGCCGGTGCGCGTGACCGGCCCGTGCCTCGCAGAGCATCAACCAGGCTGCGCCAGAGCCGAGTTGTCGGGCGCAGCGCAGGTTCGGCCCCACGCGCGGTGCAGTCCCCGGCGAGGTGGGCAGGTTCCCGTCGTCGAAGGCCGGTCCCAGCGGGGGTAGGCAGGAGCCCCGGGGCAAGCTGGAGCCCCGGAAGGCGGGGAGAGATCGACGCGACTGCGCCGCCCTGCGGTGCTCAAGCGCCAGCGCCGCGGCTGGGGCCGCCCCCGTGAGGCCCGGATCGGGGTAATCTCCGGGCATGCCCCGTTACGAGTACCGCTGCCGCACCTGCGGCGCCACGTTCGAGCTGAACCGCCCCATGTCCCAGGCCAACGCGCCGACGGTGTGCCCGCAGGGACATGACGACGTGACCAAGCTGATGTCCATGGTCGCCGTCTCCGGTGCCCAGTCCGCCCCCGCCGGCGGCGGAGGCGGGGCCGGGGGCGGCGGCTGCTGTGGCGGAGGCTGCTGCGGCTGAGGGCCGGAAGGCACCGTCCCCACCACCCCCACCGTCCCGAGTGGGCGAAGCACACGCCCCGAGCCGGTAACGAGCGCGCCAGGAACGGGAGTGCCGGCAACGGGCGCGGCCGGAACGGACGCGCCAGGAACGGACGCGCCGGGAACACGCGCGGCGGCGGAGGGCGCCAGCCCCACCCGCCGCCGCCCCGGTCAGCCCGGTCAGCCCGGTCAGCTCACGGTCAGCCCGGGTCAGCCCGGGTCAGCTCCCCGCCGTCACCGGGGCTTCCGCGCCGCTGACCGCGGTCACGCGGGCCAGCATCCGGCGGACGATCTCCTCGCCCGCGACCACGCCCGCCTGCTGTAGCGCGGTCACGCCGGGCGCGGTCCAGCCGGTGTCCGCCAACTCGCCGTGGCCGGGCCGGAATCCGTGGTCCGCGGCGAGCAGCAGCTCGGCGTCCAGCAGCGAGTCGCCTGCCGCCAGGATGGTCGCCGCGCCGGTGCGCCGCTCCACCTCCGCGAGGGCCGCCGACTTCGTCAGCGGCTGCGGGACGACGTAGACCTTGCGGCCCTGCAGCGAGACGTTCCAGCCCTTCGCCGCCGCCCAGGCGGACAGCTCCTCGACCCAGCCCTCGGGCAGTTCCTGACGCTCCACCACGAGGTAGGCGAACAGGTCCTCCGCCACCCGGCGCTTCCGCGTCCACTCCGGGTCGGCGGACAGGGCGAGCTTCTGCACCACCTCGTCCAGCGAGGCGCAGTTCTGCGCCAGGGTGGTCCGCATCGCGGCGTGCCAGTCCCGGTCGGACTCGCCGTCCACCAGCAGGTGGCCCCCGTTGGCGCAGATCGCGTACCGGGGCGTCCACTCCGGCTTCGGGCCGGGCAGGTGGATGCGCTGGTACTGGGCGCGGGTCCGCGTCGTGGCGGGGACGAACTCGGCCGCGGCGATCAGCTCCGTCAGCAGCTCCGCGCAGGCCTCGGTCATGAAGGACAGCGGCTCGCCCTTGTGCACCTCGACCGCGAGCAGCCGTGGCGCCTCCTCGTCGGGTACGTCCAGGCCGAGCGCCCGCGGGGAGTACACGAGCGTGCGGTCGAGGTCGCTGGCCACGAGGTAGCGCGGCTGACGGTCGGTCACAGGGCGGTCCCTTCCTCACCGGTGGCCCCGCGGGTGTAGCGGGGGTGGATCAGTCCGATGCAGCTGTACGGCAGGTCGTCGCGCTCCTCGACCTCCACGCCGCGCTGCTCGGCGAGCAGCCGGACGTGGTCGAGGTCGGCGCCGACGCCCCGCTGGACCAGGATCCGCCAGGGAACCCGGCGCAGCAGCACCCGCGTGGTCTCGCCGACGCCGGGCTTGACCAGGTTGACGCTGCCGATGCCGTACTCCTCGCTGATCCGCTCGACGGCGGCCCAGCCGGACCAGTCGGGGGCGCGCTCGGCCTCGGGCAACGCCAGCAGCGCCGCGGCCTCGGCGAGCGCGGCCTCGCGCACCGCGCCGAAGTGGGCGCTGACGGCGTCCAGGAAGGCCCCGGAGACGTCGGCCTCGCGCAGCTCCCGGTAGAACTTGGCGCCGTGGAACTCGTCCGGGCCGATCAGGTCCGCGCGCAGCACGGTGCGGGAAACCAGGCCGGAGACCGTCGAGTTGAGGCAGGCGGAGGGGATCAGGTAGTCCTCGCGGGTGCCGAAGGTGCGCACGCAGCGGCCCGGGTCGGCGAGCACGGCCAGCTCCGGGTCGAAGCCGGTGCCGGCCAACGCGGCCTCCAACTCCCGGGTGATGGCGCCCTTTCCGGTCCAGCCGTCCACGAAGACCACCTGCGCGGGGTCGTGGTGCCGGGCCAGGTAGCGCAGCGCGGTGCTGTCGATGCCGCGGCCGCGGACGATGGAGACGGCGTAGTGCGGCAGGTCCACCCCGTGGACGGTCTGCGCCCAGCGGCGCATCAGCACGCCCACCGGCGTCCCGGCCCGCGCGAGCGACGCCAGCACCGCGCCCCGGCCGCGTTCGGCGAGTACGGCCTCGGTGACCACACCGACGGCGCGGGCCACCCGGGCCGCCGAGGCGTCCAGCGCCGCGCGGTACAACTCCTGGTAGGCGGGCGAGGGTTGGTACTCGACCGGCAGCGACTCGGCGTAGTGCGCGCCGCCGGACTGGATGGCCTCCTCCCGCTCCTCGGTGGGGGCCTCGAGCGCGACGTCGGAGAGGTCCTTGAGCAGCCAGGAGACCTCGTCCGCCGGGTAGGACGAGAAGGCGGGGCCGTGCAGCGGCGCGGGCAGCGGCGCCGGACGGTAGGCGGGGACGACCGCCAGCACGACGTGGCCGCAGACGGCCCGCAGCCGGTCGAGCAGGCCGGTGCCGGGGGCGTGCAGCGGGGCGCGGTCGCCCTGGTCGTCCACGACGACCACGACGGCGTCGAAGCGGCGCGCCGGATCCGCGCCCGGGGCGACGTTGTAGGCGTAGCGCAGGCCGTCGCCGTCCGCGGGGGCGTCGTGGGCGGGGAAGCAGATCCGGGTGCGGATGGCGTAGCCCGGGTCGTCGACGGGCAGTACCGGGGAGCGGGTGGTGGAGGAGAACCGGACCTCGGCGTCGGTGTGCTGCTCCAGGGCCGCGGCCAGGCGCAGCGGCGTGTACATCAGCTCCTCGGTGCCCAGCACCAGCACCCGCCGGGCTTCCTGCGGCAGCGCGGCGGCCAGGGCCTCGCCGAGGGTCGGGAGTGCCTGCTCGAGGCGGTCCCGGTCGGCGGCGGTCCAGCCGTGCCGCCCACCGTCCTTGAGGCCTGCGGGCCATGGGAGTTGAAGCCGCGTCAGCGGTGCGAGCGGGCCGGCGGCCTGGGGGGCGGGAGCGCGCCGCTCCTCGGCCTCCACCAGCGCCGCGCCGCGCTCCAGCACGTCGGCCGGCAGCTCGGCCCGGCCGGTGGCGGTGGCCACCACGTCGATGCGCGTGCCCAGGTCGGCCGCCGTCTTGGCGAGCCGGGCCCGGTCCTCCTCGGTGCGCAGGTCGACCAGGGTGGCGATGACGTAGCGCTCGCGGGGGTAGCGGGCGTGCAGGGCGGCCACGGTGTTGGCGACGGTGCGGCCGGTGGAGAACTCGTCGTCGGCGAGCACCAGCGGACCGGCCCCGGCGAGGAAGCCCGCGGACTCGGGCAGCAGCAGGTGCGAGGTGGCGTGCGAGTGCTCCTCCTCGAAGCCGCCCACCGGTGCGGTGCCGGGGACCTGACGGCGCGTCGAGTGCAGGTAGGGGACGCCGCCCAGGCCGTCGGCGACGCAGTGCCCGAGGCCGGTCGCGGTCTCGGCGTAGCCGAGGACGACCGCCGACTCCGCCTCCGCGCCCAGCAGTTCGCGGACCCGGGCGCCCAGCGCGAACCCGGCGTCGTAGACGACGGCGGGCCGCTGCGGGACGTGCTTGCCCAGGACCTGGGAGACCAGCAGGTGCGCCCGGCGCGGGTTGCGCCGCAGCGCCAGCCCGACCAGGTCGCGCACCGGGCTGCCGGCCGGGATGCGCACGCCGAGGCGCTGCTCCACCCAGCTTCCGGTCCACACGGGAGGCACGGCGGGTGACGGTGGCGACTGCGGCGACGACGGCATGGCGTTTCTTTCCCTGTTCGTTGGTGCCAGCCCATCAGGAGCACATGACGGGCGGGTTGCTGCCGGAGGTCCGGCGGGGCTCAGCCTCCCAAACAGGCGGCGAGCAGTTCGGCGAAGGTGACGTCCTCCCGGGCGACGCCGAAGACGGCGGCACGGGCCATGACCCGGTTCGCCCAGGCCCGGTGGGGCTTCACCTCGTTCATCTTGTTGGTGTAGGCCGAACGGAGGACGCCGCCGCCGCTGCGGTCCTCGTGCAGGATGTCGACGGCGTCGGACCACTCCTCGTGGGTGGCGACGGACATCGCGTGCACGGCGGGCACGTGGCTGGGGTGGATGCAGGTCTTGCCGAGCAGGCCGTTGGCGCGGTCCAGCTCGATCTCCCGGATCAGCCCGTCCAGGTCGTGCTCGATGAGCTTGCGGCGCAGCTCGTCCGCCGGGGGCTCGGAGGCGGTGAACGGCGTCTGCCGCAGCTGCGGCTTGAACTTGCGCTCCTGGACCGGGAAGTACTCCCACACCGGCCCGGTGACGGTGTATCCGCTGCCGTCCGCGCGGCCCAGCACGTTGACCACGTCGCCGATGACCGACGCCACCAGCTGGACGTCGTAGGCGGTCAGCTCGGGCGGTCGGCGCAGCCCGTAGGCGGACGACAGGTCGGTGACGCCGAGCCGGACGGCGAGCACCTGCTCGCGAAACTTGTCCAGCACCCGGGAGACACCGAGCAGCACCTCATGCCGAGACTCCAGGTGGGCCAGCTCCGGGGACTCCAGCACCGGCATGGCGAACAGCCGCTGCCCAGTCCGCTCGCGGACGCCCGCCAGCGCCTCCAGGAAGGGCAGCCCCGACTCCTCGGTGAACTTGGGGAAGACGAAGCCCGACAGCAGCGCCAGCGCCGGGCCCAGCCGCTCCGCCAGGTCGGGCACCTGCGCGGCGGCGCGGACCCGCACGAACAGCAGCGGCAGCCCCGCCCACCCGGTCGGTCCGGCCTCCCACAGCCGCCGCAGCTGGGCGACGAGGTTGGCCTCGGCCGCCGGGACCTCGCGGTCGTCGATGGCGTCCTCCAGGCACAGCACCATGGACACCACGCCCCGGGCCGCCTGCTTGCGCACGTCCCCGACCAGGTCGGGCCGGGTGGCAGGGCAGTACAGCGTCGCGCCCAGCGCGGCGGAGAGCAGCGCCGGATCGCTGTCACGGTCGAACTCCACCGGCTCCTGGTGGAACAGGCGGGCGCGGGTCTCCGCGTCGAGCTGGCTGAAGTGACGCATGGTCCCCTCTCGGGCTGTGGGTAACGTCCGGGGCTTTGGGGGCCGTTGGCCGATTATCGTACGTAAGAAGGCGGCAAAATCCAGACCTGCACCGCCCGGGAAACACACCGTTCTCGTAGACTTGCCCGGCTCGTAACGCCGATTCCGGGACAAGCCGCCCTGCCAGGGCCCCGGACCGCGTTGTCCCCGGCCGACCGCCGACGGCAGGATGGTGCACATGACCAGGGTCATGCCGAAGGGCTCGAACACCACTCTGCCCGCGAACGTCGCCGCCGTGCGCGCCGTGCTGTGCTGGCAGGTCCTTCCGGGCACCCCCGAGGTAGACGTCTCGGCCCTGCTGCTCAGTTCCCAGGGCCGGGTGCGCAAGGACACGGACTTCGTCTTCTTCAACCAGCCCCGGCACCCCTCGGGCCGCGTCCGGCACCGCGCCAAGTCCCGCCGCGGCGACCTGCTGACCGACACCGTCGACATCGACCTGGACCAGTTGCCCGGGTGGGTCGACCGGGTGGTGGTGGCCGGCTCGGTCGAGGGCGCGGACTTCGCCACGGTCTCCGGCCTGCACATCCTGCTCTACGACATCGCGTCCGGCCCGGACGCCCAGCCCCTGGCCCGCTTCGACATCACCGACGGCGCGGGCGTCTCCGCCCTCCTCTGCGGCGAGCTGTACCGGCGCGGCGAGGCGTGGAAGTTCCGCGCGATCGGGCAGGGCTACGCCTCCGGGCTCGTCGGTCTGGCGACCGACTTCGGCGTCACCATCGACGAGGACGAGGAGCAGGCGGCGGAGGCCGCGCCCGCGTACCCGCCCCGCCCCACCCTCCTCCCCGAGCCCCCGGGCTTCGCTCTCCCCCTCCAAGGCCCGCAGTTCCTGACGCACGCTTGACCCGCCCCCGCCAGGGGCGCGAGGAACTGGGCGAGCAGCCCGCCACTGGGGGAGGTCCGACCGTGATTGCAGGACGGACCTCCCTCAGTGGTGGGCTGGTCGCGGTGGGGGCACCTCCCGCCCGAAGGGTGGGGGTCCTCGCGCCTCTTCCGGGGCTCAGCTCACGGGCTTGTAACCCCGCTGCCACTGCAGCCCCCAGCCGTACAAGCGGTCCAACTCGGCCTGGAAGCCGTACACATAGCGGACCTCGCGCCGCACGGTCACCTCCGAGCCGTCGCGTTCCAGCAGCAGCACCGCGCAGCTCCGCGCCTTCGGCGCGTGCTCCTCCAGCTGGACCTCGATCCGCGGGCCCGCGGTCGGGAACAGGGTCAGCGTGGCGTGCGTCTCCGCGAACGCCGGCGTCTCGTCGTAGATGTAGACGAAGAACAGCAGCCGCCGGAACGACTCCCAGTGCTCCATGTCCACGAACATGACCTCGCCCGACGGCGCCCCCGAACGGTCGTCGTGGCTGAGCCGGATGTACGGGGGCCGCTGCAGATCCCCCATGTAGGGGCCGAGGGGCTGGACGACCCCCTTCGTACCGTCGCTCAGCTCGTACAGGCATCCCAGGTCCAGGTCCACCCCGACCGGACGCTGGCCCATCTGAGGGGTCGTCACCGGCCGGAAGGGGTTGGGCTGGAGCAGCAGCTTCCACCGCTCCCGCGCGCTGCCCGGCGCTGGACCGGAGGCGCGCGCGGTCCAGTGCAGGTGGACCCGCATCGTGCCGTGCAGCGCCCCCGCCGCGCTCAAGGAGGTCTCCGGGTTGCGCTTGGTGAGCGTCAGCCGTTGCGAGGCCTCACCGATGTCCCACTTCTCCGCCTTGCGCAGAAAATCCCTCAACCCGGCCATGCTGCTCCACCCCTCACATCCCGTCAGGTCTTACCCGCCGTCAGATGCCCGTGCACATAGGCAATCCAGACCCGGTCGCAAACCCAACGGCCTCACGCGTACGATACGGAGTCTCCTGAACCCTCGTATCACTCGCCCAACTCGCCGAGGCTGCCCGCGATGAACCTCTCTTCGATACAACTGGTCTGGTTGGCCGTCGGCTGCGCGATAGCCCTCGTGGCCGCCGTCCTGCTGAGCATGCTGCGCACCAGGAAGCCGAAGCATGCCGCGGACGACTCCTGGGAGCGTGCCGAGGAGCGCCGCCGCCGCAAGGAGGCCGTCTACGGATCGGTCTCGTACGTCCTGCTGTTCGCGTGTGCGTCGGTCGCCGCCGCGCTGTCGTTCCACGGCCTGGTCGGCTTCGGCCGCCAGAACCTCGGGCTGTCCGGCGGTTGGGAGTACCTGGTCCCCTTCGGCCTCGACGGCGCGGCGATGTTCTGCTCCGTCCTCGCCGTCCGCGAGGCCAGCCACGGCGACGCGGCCACCGGTTCGCGCCTGCTCGTCTGGCTCTTCGCCGGCGCCTCGGCCTGGTTCAACTGGGTCCACGCGCCGCGCGGCGGCGCGCACAATGGCGCCCCGCAGTTCTTCGCGGGCATGTCCCTGTCCGCGGCGATCCTCTTCGACCGCGCGCTCAAGCAGACCCGCAAGGCCGCCCTGCGCGAGCAGGGCCTGGTCCCGCGCCCGCTGCCGCAGATCCGGATGGTGCGCTGGCTGCGCGCGCCCATCGAGACGTACCGGGCCTGGTCGCTGATGCTGCTGGAGAACGTGCGCAGCCTGGACGACGCGGTCGAGGAGGTGCGCGAGGAGAAGCGCCAGCGCGAGCTGGAGCAGGCCCGGATGCGCAGCGCGAACCGGCGCGAGCGCGCCGAGTTGAAGGCGATCGCGCGCTCCGCGCCGGTCAAGGAGCTGACGACGCTGGACGCTTCGGAGTCCGCGGGCGCGGCCCCCGCCCTGGAGCCCGCCGAGCCGCGCGGCGTCCTCCCCCGCCGCCGCCGCGCGGGCGCGCTGGACGCGGGCTCGCCCGCCCCCGCGCAGGCCGAGGCGGAGGACCCGATGTCCCGACTCGACTCGCTGGACCGCAAGTTGAAGGACCTGGAGCAGCAGTTCGGCTGACCGGACGGCCCCGACGGGGCGCGAGGACAGCTGCGC
>NZ_JBHSQJ010000010.1:144786-158115 GCF_042658505.1 Streptacidiphilus monticola
CGTCCTGGGCCGGCTGGTGGTGCGGGAGATCGCCAGCCCCCTAAGGTGTCACCCATGATTGCCAGGCCAGCGACCTCGTCCACCCTGCGGGAGATCAATCTCCGGACCGTCTTCGACATGATCCGGGCGCAGGCCCCCGTCTCCCGGGCGGAGATCGCGCGTCGGTCCGGCATCTCCAAGCCGACGGTCTCCGCGCTGCTGCAGGACCTGCTGGACCTCGGCCTGGTCGAGGAAACCGTCCGGGACGAACTCGGCCCCACCTACGGCGCGCTGTTCTTCGCCCCCCGGCCCCAGGCCGCGCACGTGCTCGCGCTGGACCTCGGCGCGCGGCACCTGCGCGGGGCCGTCGCCGACCTGGAGGGCCACATCCTGCTGCGCCGCGACGCCCCGGTCGAAGGGCTGAACGCCGCTCAGATGGTCGACGTGGCAAGGAAACTGGCCGAGGAGCTGACCACCGAGGCGGGGCTGGACCGGTTGGCCCACGCCGCCGTCGGCGTCCCCGGCGTCGTGGACCGCCGCGAGGGCGGGGACGGCCGGATCTGGCAGGCCCTCAACATCCCCGGCCTGGACGGCTTCCAGGCCGCCGAGCAGTTCTCCCGCGCCCTCGGCGTCCCGGTCACCGTGGAGAACGACATCCACCTCGCCGCCCTGGGCGAGCAGCACCGGGGCTGCGGGCGGGAGGTGGAGAGCTTCTGCTTCCTCTCCGTCGGCACCGGCACCGGCGCCGGGCTTGTGCTCGACGGCCGGCTGCACCGCGGATTCGCGGGCGCCGCAGGCGAGTTGGACTGCGCGCTGGACCCCGACGCGGTCGAGGAGCAGGACCCCTGCGCGGACGCGCTGCTGGCCTACGCCTCCCGCCTGCTGCCGGAAGCCCTCAGCCTGGGCACGGAGGGGCTGTTCGACCTCGCCCGGAGCGGGGACGAGAAGGCGCTCGCGGTGGTGGACGAGGAAGCGCGCCGCGTCGCCGGTTACCTGGCGCCGGTGGCGGCGGTGGCGGACGTCGAACTCGTCGTCCTGGGCGGGGGGATCGGCCTCAACGGCGACCTCCTGCTGGGTCGCGTCCGCGAACGCCTGGACGCCCGCCTGCCGTACCCGCCCCGGGTCGAGGTCTCGGCCCTCGGCGACGCGGCGGTCCTCGCCGGGGCGGTCTCCGTGGCCACGCGACAGGCCCTCGAACAGATCCTGTCCGCCCGCTTCGACGGCCCCGCCCACCACCGCCCCTGACCTGCCACATTCAGGGGCCGGAGGGCCCCTTCGGCGGCGCGGCCGCCAGAGGCGCGAGGAACTGCGCGAGAAACCAACCACCCGGGGAGGTCCGACCCCTGATTGCAGGCCGGACCTCCCCGGGTGGTGTGTTGCTCGCGCAGTTCCTCGCGCCTCTGGCGGCTACGCCGCCGACGACGGGGCCTGCAACTACAGCTTGGGGAGGGCGTCTTCCTCCTGGGCTGCCGCGAGTTCGCTCGGGCGGCCTTCCCGCTTGTTGCGGAGGATGGAACTCAGCAGCGCCAGGCCGATGAAGGCCACGCCGATGAGTCCCGTGACCACCTCGGGGATCTCGTACTTGATGGACACCAGCAGGATCGTGGCCAGCGCGCCGATCGCGTAGTGCGCGCCGTGCTCGAGGTAGACGTAGTCGTCCAGCGTGCCCTGGCGGACCAGGTAGACCGTCAGCGACCGGATGTACATGGCGCCGATGCCCAGGCCCAGGGTGATCTGGAAGACGTCCTGGGTGATCGCGAACGCGCCCACCACGCCGTCGAAGGAGAACGACGCGTCCAGCACCTCGAGGTAGAGGAAGAGGAAGAACGCCGCCTTGCCCGTCACACCGGCGACACTGCTCCCCTTTCCGGCGCCCTTCCCGGCGCTCGCGGTCTCCTCGCCGTCGCCGTCACCGTCGGCATCCCCGTCCTCGTCCTCGTCGCCCTCGGACTCGAAGAGGTTGGCCAGGCCGCCCACCGCGAGGTACGTCGTCAGGCCCGCGACGCCCGCCAGCAGGACGGTCTCGGCGCGGTCCCCCGCGAAGAAGCGGGAGGAGAGCATGAGCGCGATCAGCGCGATGACCACGGACAGCTGGTCCAGCTTGCCGATCTTCTCGAGCGGCCGCTCGATCCACTCCAGCCAGCGGATCTCCTTCTCGCCCAGGATGAAGTCGAGGAAGATCATCAGCAGGAACATGCCGCCGAAGGCCGCGATCGCCGGGTGAGCCGCCGTCAGGTGCTGGGCGTAGGTCAGCCCGTTGTAGGTCTTGGTCTCGTCCAGGGCCAGCTGGACGACCGTCACCGGGTTCATGTGCGCGGTCAGCGCGACGACGATCAGCGGGAAGAGCAGCCGCATGCCGAAGACCGCGATCAGCACGCCCACCGTGAGGAAGATGCGCTGCCAGAACGGGTTCATCCGCTTGAGGACGGTGGCGTTGATGACCGCGTTGTCGAAGGAGAGGGAGATCTCCAGGATCGACAGGATCAGGACGATCCCGAAGCCTGTCGCCCCCCAGAAGTAGGCCGCGGCCGCGAGCCCGAGCAGGGTGATCCCGAAGGACCACCCGAAGGTGCGGAGAAACACGTGAAGCCGAACCCTTTCGTCATGTGCGGCCGCCGGACTCGGGAGCCGGCGGCCGACTAGCACATGCAGGGGTCAACTCCCCCGCACCGGAGCACATTCTTAAGAGACATTCACTCCGAAGTCCAGTGCGATGCCGCGCAGGCCCGAGGCGTAGCCCTGGCCGACGGCCCGGAACTTCCACTCGGCGCCGTAGCGGTAGAGCTCACCGAAGATCATCGCCGTCTCGCTGGACGCGTCCTCCGACAGGTCGTAGCGCGCGAGTTCGGCGCCGTCGGCCTGGTTGACCACGCGGATGAACGCGTTGCGGACCTGGCCGAAGCTCTGGCCGCGGTTCTCGGCGTCGTAGATGGACACCGGGAACACGATCTTGTCGACCTGCGGCGGCACGGCCGTCAGGTCCACCTTGATGACCTCGTCGTCCTGCGCGCCGGTCCCGCCGACCAGCTCGTCGCCCATGTGCTCGACGGAGCCCTCGGGACTCTTGAGGTTGTTGTAGAAGACGAAGTACTCGTCCCCCAGCACCCGGCCGTTGGCGCACAGCAGCGCGCTCGCGTCCAGGTCGAAGTCGGCGCCGGTGGTGGCGCGGGCCTGCCAGCCCAGGCCGATCTGCACCGCCGTCAGGTTCGGTGCCGCCTTGGACAGCGAGACGTTTCCGCCCTTGGCGAGCGTGACCCCCATGTTCGTTCCTTCTTTCCAGAACGTTCGCGGACAACCCGTAGTGCGACGGGCCGCCGGCCGCGTGCGCGAACCGACGGCCCGTCAGGATCCCTACCCGTGAAGGAGGCAGGGTCAGACGTTGACGCCGTAGTCCTGGGCGATGCCGCGCAGGCCTGAGGCGTAGCCCTGGCCGATGGCGCGGAACTTCCACTCGGCGCCATTGCGGTACAGCTCGCCGAAGATCATGGCGGTCTCGGTGGACGCGTCCTCGGACAGGTCGTAGCGGGCGATCTCGGCGCCACCGGCCTGGTTGACCACGCGGATGAACGCGTTGCGGACCTGGCCGAAGTTCTGCGCGCGGTTCTCGGCGTCGTAGATGGACACCGGGAAAACGATCTTGGAGACCGCGGCCGGGACGGCGGCCAGGTTCACCTTGACGACCTCGTCGTCGCCCTCGCCCTCACCGGTGAGGTTGTCGCCGGTGTGCTCGACGGAGCCGTCGGCGCTCTTGAGGTTGTTGTAGAAGACGAAGTCCTTGTCAGAGAGCACCTTGCCGTTCTCGCCGACCAGGATGGCGCTGGCGTCGAGGTCGAAGTCGGCGCCGGTGGTGGTGCGCACGTCCCAGCCGAGGCCGACCAGGACTGCGGTCAGACCGGGGGCCTCCTTGGTGAGCGAGACGTTGCCACCCTTGCTGAGGCTGACACCCACGAGTCCTCCAAAGGTCAGGGAGCACTCGGTGTGCCCCCGTTGGTGCGGTTTATGCGGTTACTGTCCAGCCAACGGCTCGATCGTAGTGGCGGGTTCCCGCCCCGCGCAGCAGCACCGCACCAACGGTTACGCACTCAGCGCAATATCGGTTCCCGGCTCAGAGAGCGGCCAGGGCCTTCAGGTACTCGTCCTGGTCACGCGCGTCCGGCAGACCGTTGACGACGGTCCAGCGGACCACGCCCTGCTTGTCGATGACGAAGGTGCCGCGGACCGCGCAGCCCTTCTCCTCGTCGAAGACGCCGTAGGCGCGGGACACGTCGCCGTGCGGCCAGAAGTCCGACAGCAGCGGGTACTCCAGCCCCTCCTTCTCGGCGAACACCCGCAGGGTGAACGGCGAGTCGTTGGAGACGGCCAGGATCTGCACGTCGTCGTTCTGGAACGACGGCAGCTCCCGCTCGATGCTGCACAGTTCGCCGGTGCAGACACCGGTGAAGGCGAACGGGTAGAAGACGAGCACGACGTTCTTCTCGCCGCGGAAGTCGGAGAGCTTGACCAGTTCCCCGTGCTGGTTCTTGAGCTCGAAGTCCGGTGCGACCGAGCCGACCTCGATGGCCATGTGTGAAACCCTTTCGGATGACGTCTGCCGTGCCGCCGCCCATCCTGTCAGACGCCGGTCGCGGGGTCAGCGACGCCCGGGGATCCGGCCGAACAGCCCCACCATGCTGACCGCCCGCCGCAGCAGCGGACCGCCCGGCAGTCCGGGGACCTGCTCGACCAGCGGGGCGAGCCCCATCAACCGGCTGATCCGGTGCAACCGCAGTTCGCCACGCGCGAGTTGAGCCGGCAGCGAGGTCGGCCCACCGGGCGCGCCGAGGATCAGCGCAGCGGTCCCCTCGATCCCGGGCACGCCCCGGTCGGGCCGCCCGGGACGGGTGGTCCAGCCCTCGGTGTCGGACTGGAACCACCAGCCGAGGCCGCCGTCCGGCTCCCAGGCGCCGGCGGAGAGGGTCAGCCCCTGACGGCACGCCAGCCCGCCGACGACGTCCACCAGCGCGGCGAGCCCGGCGTCCGCGACGGGCTGCGGCAGGGCCGTCCTCGCGCCCTCCGCCCGCAGCAGGGCCAGGGCGAGTTCGTGGCCCATGGCGTTGATCTGGGTGAGCAGGGGCAGCGGCCCGAGGTTGGACGGGAGCTCCCGCCGGGCGAGGGCGGGGTCGGCGGCCACCTCCTTGAGCGCGGTGGCCACGCGGGTCCGCGCGTCGTGCAGCGCGGCCCGGATCTCTGACGCGGACTCAGCTGAGCGGTCGCGCTTGGCCGGCGGCTCGGCCACATCGTCGCTGCGGGCTTGGGCCATCAGGGTGGCGAGCACCGGCCGCTCGGGCCAGGAGCCCAGCTCAGCGAGGTCCGCGAGATCCGTTCTGTCCTCCGCCACGGCGAGGACGACGTCCCACGCCCCGAGCACCCGCTCCGCCACGTCCTCGACGGCCCCACTGGCCACTCCGCGCTCACTCACCCGCCCATTCTGCACATGGGCAACCGGGCAAACGCCCAGGGGCGCGAGGAACCGCGTCAGCAACGCACCACCCGGGGAGATCCGGCCCCGCATGCGGGACGAACCACCGTGGGTGGTGGGCTGGTCGCGCAGTTCCCCGCGCCCCTGTGGGTGCAGCGTGCTGCTTCAGCGCTTGGGTGCGGCCTTGGCCGCCTTCGTGGTGAGCCGCACGGCGGACCAGTCCTTGCTGACCGCGGCCGTGCTGGTCTGCGAGAGCCCGGCCGTCTGCGCCGCGTCCGCGATGTCGCTGGCCTCGACGTGGCCGTCGCGCCCGGTCTTGGGCGTCAGCAGCCAGACGACGCCGCCTTCGACCAGGTACTCCTGGGCGTCCACGAGGGCGTCGGTCAGATCGCCGTCCTCCGTGTCCTCGCGGAACCACATCAGCACGACGTCCGCGACGTCGTCGTAGTCCTCGTCGACGAGCTCGGCACCGGTGAGGTCCTCGACGGACTCTCGCAGGTCGTGGTCGACGTCCTCGTCGTAACCGAGCTCCTGGACCACCTGTCCGGGCTCAAGACCCAACCGACGTGCCGGGTTGGACCTG
This sequence comes from Streptacidiphilus monticola, assembly GCF_042658505.1. Taxonomy (NCBI): domain Bacteria; kingdom Bacillati; phylum Actinomycetota; class Actinomycetes; order Kitasatosporales; family Streptomycetaceae; genus Streptacidiphilus; species Streptacidiphilus monticola. The sequence continues at coordinate 150,807 of NZ_JBHSQJ010000010.1, forward strand.
TCCTCCGCGGGGTCCGCGGTCGCGCTCACGGGAATTGCCTCCTATATCCGACCCTGTCGTCCTTGGTGCCAGGGCTGTGGCCGTAGTCCACACGGGCGGGGCGCTCTGCGCAAGTACCCGGCCCCCGATCCCGACCCGGGCGGCTGCGCGTCGGGCTCGACACGCCGCCGCTCGTGACGCAGATCACTCCGTTTTGTCCAAGTATTTGCACGACGCCCGCGCAGGCGCAGCAGTTTGCAGATGCCATTACCCGTCACAGCCGGGAGCCACTCCTTGGAATCGAAGGACAGACCACCTTCCGACCAGGCGTAGAGTCTCTCTTTGGCCCTCCCCCAGCCTCTCCACAACGACGTGGCGCAGGTCGGCCACCTCTTCGGCGTCCGAATCACCCGAATAGGGAGTGATTACGACACGGTTACCGATGGGTAGAGATGACGTTTCTCGCCCTCGCGGTCCACGATGGAGGCGGCGCGACACTCCCTTTTTGCGACCGTCTAGTTCGCCCGACAGTGAAGGAACAGCGTGGCTTCCGGTTCCGATCGCAACCCGATCATCATTGGCGGCCTGCCCAGCCAGGTCCCGGACTTCGATCCCGAAGAGACCTCAGAGTGGCTGGACTCGCTCGACGCCGCCATCGACGAGCGCGGCCGTGAGCGCGCCCGCTACCTGATGCTGCGACTCATCGAGCGCGCCCGCGAGAAGCGTGTCGCCGTCCCCGAGATGCGCAGCACCGACTACGTCAACACCATCCCCACCAAGGCCGAGCCGTTCTTCCCCGGCAACGAGGAGATCGAGCGCAAGATCCTCAACGCCACCCGGTGGAACGCCGCGGTGATGGTGTCGCGCGCGCAGCGCCCGGGCATCGGCGTCGGCGGCCACATCGCCACCTTCGCCTCGTCCGCGTCGCTCTACGACGTGGGCTTCAACTACTTCTTCCGCGGCAAGGACGCCGACGGCGAGTCCGGGGACCAGATCTACTTCCAGGGCCACGCTTCCCCCGGCATCTACGCCCGCGCGTTCCTGCTGGACCGACTGAGTGAGCAGCAGCTCGACAGCTTCCGCCAGGAGCACTCGCGTGCCCCCTACGGCCTGTCCAGCTACCCGCACCCGCGGAACATGCCCGACTTCTGGGAGTTCCCGACGGTGTCCATGGGCCTCGGCCCGCTGGGCGCGATCTACCAGGCCCGGATGAACCGGTACCTGGAGAACCACGGGATCAAGGACACCTCCAGCTCCCGCGTCTGGGCCTTCCTCGGCGACGGCGAGATGGACGAGGTCGAGTCGCTGGGCCAGCTGTCCATCGCCGCCCGCGAGGGCCTGGACAACCTGACCTTCGTCGTCAACTGCAACCTGCAGCGCCTCGACGGCCCGGTCCGCGGCAACGGCAAGATCATCCAGGAGCTGGAGTCGATCTTCCGCGGCAACGGATGGAACGTCATCAAGCTGATCTGGGACCGCACCTGGGACCCGCTGCTCGCGCAGGACCGCGACGGCGTGCTGGTGAACAAGCTCAACACCACCCCGGACGGCCAGTTCCAGACCTACGCCACCGAGTCCGGCGCCTACATCCGCGAGCACTTCTTCGGCGGCGACCTGCGCCTGCGCGCGATGGTCGAGAACATGACCGACGAGCAGATCCAGCACCTGGGCCGCGGCGGTCACGACCACAAGAAGATCTACGCCGCCTTCAAGGCCGCGACCGAGCACAAGGGCCAGCCGACCGTCATCCTGGCCCAGACCGTCAAGGGCTGGACGCTGGGCCCGAACTTCGAGGGCCGCAACGCGACCCACCAGATGAAGAAGCTGACGGTCGAGGACCTCAAGCGCTTCCGCGACCGGCTGCACCTGCCGATCACCGACAAGCAGCTGGAAGAGGGCTACCCGCCCTACTACCACCCGGGCAAGGACTCGGAGGAGATCCAGTACATGCACGACCGCCGGCGCGAGCTCGGCGGCTACATGCCCACCCGCAAGGTGCGGCCGCGCAAGCTGGAGCTCCCCGGCGACGAGGCCTACAAGGTCCTCAAGAAGGGCACCGGGCAGCAGAAGATCGCCACCACCATGGCGTTCGTCCGCCTGCTCAAGGACCTGATGCGGGACAAGAACATCGGCAAGCGCTTCGTCACGATCGCGCCGGACGAGTACCGCACCTTCGGCATGGACTCGCTGTTCCCCTCGGCGAAGATCTACGACCCGATGGGCCAGACCTACGAGTCGGTCGACCGCGAGCTGCTGCTGGCGTACAAGACGTCCCCGCAGGGCCAGATGATCCAGGACGGCATCACCGAGGCCGGCTCGACCGCCTCGCTGATCGCCGCGGGCTCGTCCTACGCCACCCACGGCGAGCCGCTGATCCCGGTCTACGTCTTCTACTCGATGTTCGGGTTCCAGCGCACGGGTGACCAGTTCTGGCAGATGGCCGACCAGCTGGCCCGCGGCTTCGTCCTTGGCGCCACGGCCGGCCGGACCACGCTGACCGGCGAGGGCCTGCAGCACGCGGACGGCCACAGCCAGCTGCTGGCCTCGACCAACCCGGCGGTCGTCTCCTACGACCCGGCCTACGGCTACGAGATCGCGCACATCGTCAAGGACGGTCTGCGCCGGATGTACGGCAGCAGCGAGCAGTTCCCGCACGGCGAGGACGTGTTCTACTACCTGACCGTCTACAACGAGCCGATCGTCATGCCGGCCGAGCCGGAGAACGTGGACGTCGAGGGCATCCTCAAGGGCATCTACAAGCTGGCCGAGGGCCAGGGCGGGCAGGTCCCGGCGCAGATCATGGCGTCCGGCGTCGCGGTGCCGTGGGCGCTGGAGGCGCAGAAGATCCTCGCCGAGGAGTGGAACGTCAAGGCCGACGTCTGGTCCGCGACCTCGTGGAACGAGCTGCGCCGCGACGCGGTGGAGACCGAGGAGTTCAACCTCCTCAACCCCGACGAGGAGCAGCGCGTCCCGTACGTGACCCGCAAGCTGCAGGGGGCCGAGGGCCCGTTCGTCGCCGTCTCCGACTGGATGCGCGCGGTGCCGGACCAGATCGCGCGCTGGGTGCCGGGCCAGTACCAGTCGCTCGGCGCGGACGGCTTCGGCTTCGCGGACACCCGCGGCGCGGCGCGGCGGTACTTCCACATCGACGCGCAGTCGATCGTGCTGGGCGTTCTGACCGAGCTGGCGAAGCAGGGCCGGATCGACCGCACGGCGCTGAAGGCGGCGATCGACCGGTACCAGCTGCTCGACGTCAAGGCGGCCAACCCCGGCGAGGCCGGCGGGGACGCGTAGTCATGTAGGTGCACCCCCCCAGGGGGCGCGAGGAACTGGGCGACCAGCCCACCACCCGGGGAGGTCCGTCCCCATGTGCGGGACGGACCTCCCCGGGTGGTGTCTTACTCGCGCAGTTCCTCCCCCGGCCTTCGGCCGGGGGTCCCCCAGCGCCCCTGAGGGGATGGTGCAACTGGCTCTCGGGTATGACGCGGCGGGTCCGATCAATCCAGCAGGGTACGGGGACCGTCTCCCTTAGTCTGGACCCGCCGTGAAGATCAGAATTCTGCCCTCGCCCAAGAGCCGCGCCCTGATGGGGCGTCACTTCCCCGCCTTCCTCACGTTCGCGTTCATCGCCTCGCTCCTCCCGACGGGCATCACCTACCTCCACGGCTCCTTCGGCATCGGGCTCTCCACCGCCGCCGCGCTCTCGTGTGCGCAGACGCTGCCCCTCGCCCTGGCGCACACGCGCCCGCTCCAGGCGTGGCTGGTGATCGGCGCCGCCGATCTCATCGGGGCGCTGGTGCTGCTCACCGGTCATCCGCACAGCGACCAGGCGTGGCCCTGGCCGGTCACCACGATCATCGGCTACCTCTACCTGCTCCTCGCCCTCTCGCTGCGCGAGCCCCGCCGCGTCCTCGGGTACGTCTGGGCGGCCACCGGCGCCGCCGGCTTCGCGCTCGCCGTCGCCGTGCCCAGCCGGGACGGCATCGGCAACGCCGTGCTGATGCTGGCCCTCTCCGGCGGCGTCCTGCTGCTGGGCAACGCGCTGAGGGAGCGTCAACTCGCCCAGCGCGAGAGCGCGTCGCAGCGGGCGCGCAGCGCCCTGCTGGAGGAGCGGACCCGGATCGCCCGGGAGCTGCACGACGTCGTCGCCCACCACATGTCGCTGATCGCGGTGCAGGCGGACAGCGCGCCGTACCGGATCACGGGGCTGCCGACCGCGGCGGAGCAGGAGTTCGCGGCGATCGGGACCGCGGCCCGTGAGTCGCTCACCGAGATGCGCCGCCTGCTCGGCGTGCTGCGCAGCGACGACGCGGCGGTGGAGCGGTCCCCGCAGCCGGGTGTGGCCCGGCTGCCCCAGCTGGTGGAGGCGACCGGCCGGGCCGGGGTCCCCGCCGAGCTGTCGCTCGATCCCGAACTCCCGGCGCTGCCGGACGCGTTGGACCTGTCCGTGTACCGGATCGTGCAGGAGGCGCTGAGCAACGTGATCCGCCACGCCCCCGGCGCGCAGACGTGGGTCTCACTGGCCGCCGAGGAGGACGAACTGCGGGTCACCGTCGTCAACGCGGCCTCGCCCAAGCCGCTCGCCGACCCGGTCGAGCACCACGGCACCGGGCAGGGCCTGGTCGGCATGCGCGAGCGGGTCACCGTGCTGGGCGGGCAGTTGACGACGGGTCCGCTCGCCGACGGCGGCTACCGGGTGGCCGCGGTGCTGCCCCTCGACAAGGAGGACGAGAAGTGACGATCCGGGTGGTCATCGTCGACGACCAGGCCATGGTGCGCGCCGGCTTCGCCGCGCTGCTCGCCGCCCAGCCGGACATCGACGTGGTGGGCGAGGCGCCGGACGGGCGTGAGGCCGTGGCCGTGGTGGGCCGCACCCACCCCGACGTCGTGCTGATGGACGTGCGCATGCCCGAGATGGACGGCCTGGAGGCCGCCCGCCTGATCCTCGGCCGGGAGGGGACCCGCACCCGGGTGCTCATGCTGACCACCTTCGACGTGGACGACTACGTCTACGAGGCGCTGCGCGCCGGTGCCAGCGGCTTCCTGCTCAAGGACGCTCCCCCGGCCGACCTGATCGCCGCGGTCCGGGTGGTCGCCTCCGGCGACGCGCTGCTGGCACCCTCGGTCACCCGCCGCCTGATCGCCGACTTCGCCCGGTCCAAGCCGGCGCCGAAGAAGACCAGCCTGCGGCTCAACGCCCTCACCGCGCGCGAGACCGAGGTGCTGGGCCTGATCGCCCGCGGCCTGTCCAACCAGGAGATCGCCGCGCACCTCGTCGTGGCCGAGCAGACGGTGAAGACGCACGTCAGCCGCATCCTGATGAAGCTCGACCTGCGCGACCGGGCCCAGGCCGTGGTCTTCGCCTACGAGTCCGGCCTGGTGACGCCCGGCGCGGAGGGTTAGGGCCTGGTGCACGGCTGTGACAGTCGGCGCACAGCGCGGTGACGGCGGACTGCCACGCTCTGGGTATCCGGAGAGCGGGCCAACCGCCGTAGTCCATAGGGGAATCCGACATGCTTGCTCGTCGCGGCCACCAGGCTGCCGCCGCCATCGCCCTCGCCGGGGCCTCGCTGCTCCTGTGCGCCTGCGGCCCGAAGACGGCCACGGCGTCGGCCCCGGCGACCCCGGGCGGGCAGGGCGGGAGCACGACCCCCTCCGCCCTCCCGAGGTCGGCGTCCCCCTCGGCGGCACCCTCGCAGGCGGCGGCGCTCAACGGCACCGCGGGCAACGGGCTGACCATCAGCAACGGCACCCGGTACGTCGTCGAGAACGGCACCGTCGTGGACTTCGGCACCGCGGTTCGGGACCTGGCCTGGTCCTACGACGGCCGCAAGGCCGTGTTCGTGGACGGCGACGGCGACCTGGTCACCAGCAACCCGGACGGCAGCGGCCGCGTGGTCGTCGCCCGCAACCCGGGCGGCCAGACCTGGTCCCACCCGACCTGGCAGTACCGGGCCAAGGACCCGCGCGACGGGTACAACGCCGACATGAACGCCATCCTCTTCGCCGTCCGGCCCAACGGCGGCACCTCCCGGCTCTACGGCATCGACGCCCGGGCGGTGAACGGCGTCCCCAGGCTGCTCGGGCTGGACGCCGAATCGGGTCCCAACGTGAAGCCGCTGCCGCAGACCGGCAACTCCTGGCCCAGCGCCGGGGGTTCGCACGGCACCTCGGTGTACGCGAACACCGGCGACGGCGACGTCTACATCCGCGACGACTACCTGCGCCAGCAGGGCGGCGCGATGACCGCCGGCTCCCAGCCGGCGGTCCCGGCCGCGCCCGCGCAGGGCTCGCCGGCCGAGGGCGAGGTGGTGTTCGTCCGCTCGGTCGGCGGCCATGACCACCTGTTCCTGGAGCGCGGCACCTCCGCCACGGACCTCACCCCGAACGCCGCCACCGACTACACCGAGCCCGCCGTCTCCCCCGACGGGCGGACCGTCGCCGCCCGCACCCCCGACGGCATCGTGACCCTGACCCTGGACGGCTCCCACACCCCGGTCAAGGTCTCCGACCACCTCGGGCTGCCCGCCTACCGGCCCTGACGCTTCGCCAACTCCGCACGCAGCTCCGGCAGATGGACGTCGGCCGACGCGTGCGGCAGGAACTCCACCACGTCGAGGAAGCGGAACAGCACCCGGGTCGGGGTGACCGCGAACTCGTAGTCGGCGAAGCCGACCACCGCGCCGTTCGCGCCGCGGGCCGCGCCCCGGACGACGTGCTCGGTCAACCCGTCGGGGGCCTGGGCGTCCAGGCCCCGCCGGGCGTTGGGCCGTGCCAGGTAAGGGCAGACCATCGCGGCGTAGAGCATGCAGGCACGGTGCCCCGGCCCCTCCGAGGTCGGGGCCAGATTGCGGTAGGGGCGGCCCGCCGCGCGCGCCTCGGAGATGGCCGCGCTCTCGGCGGCGCCGACGACCCGCCAGACCGGCCCGCGCGGCATCAGCTCGCCGCAGACGGAGCAGAGCCGCCCCGTCGCGCATTCGGCGCTGCGGCCGTAGTCGGTCAGCGCGAACTGCGGCTGGTCCTCCGCCCAGGGAGTGATGGCCGGCACGGGGTAGCCGCGGGCGTCGCGGGGCCGGGCCGCGACGTCCGGCGGCATGGGGACGAGGTCGAAGCGCACCGTCCATGCCTACCACGTGCGGCGCCTGCCGGGCGGCGCCTGCCGGGTGGGGCCTGCCCCACCTACCGCCGTACGACGGGCGGTTGGCTCCGCGGTACGACGCCCGGCCGTGAGCCCCGTCCCTAACTTCCCTCCGTCGGTGCCGCATCGGGCGGCTCCGGTCGGGAGGGAGACGTCTCATGGGCAGCAGGGTCAGGCGCACGCTCGTTGCCG
>NZ_JBHSQJ010000010.1:158160-200528 GCF_042658505.1 Streptacidiphilus monticola
ACGCCCAGCCGCTGACGGGCCGGCTGCCCGGCGCCGCCGCCTGGGCGCGTGACGGGCGACACCTGCCCGCGCCCGGCAGCTCCCCGGCCGCCGTCGCGGCCATCTTCGCCCGCACGTCCGCGTCCGACCGGCAGGACCTGGTCCGCCGGTACCCGCTGGTCCTCGGCAACCTGGACGGCGCGCCCCTCGAACTCCGGTACCAGGCCAACCGGTTGGCCGCCAAGGCGGCGGGTCCGCAGTACGCGGCCCTGGCCGCGCCGGACCGCCGCCTGCTCGCCTTCGACCCGCGCGGCCGCGGCCTGGTGGCCGAGGTCTTCGGCGACCTGGACAGGGCGCGGCGGATCGCGGTGCTGGTCCCGGGCGACGACACGGACGCGCACACCTATCTGTCCGGCGCGTCCTCCCTGGAGAGGGCCGCGCGGACCCTGTACGCCGCGACCGGCGACCGCGTCGCCGTCGTCGCCTGGGCGGACTACGTGACGCCGCGGGGCCTCGGCCTCGACGCCGCCACCGAGCGGCTGGGGGCGGAGGGCGCCCACCGCCTGGTCCGGCTCCTGTCCGCGCTGCCGCGCCCCGCCTCGCTCCTCTGCCACAGCTACGGCTCCGTCGTCTGCGGGCTCGCCGCCCGCGAACTGCCCGCCGGCACGGTGCCGGACCTGGTCGCGATCGGCAGTCCCGGCATGCACGCCGACCGGGCGGCCCAACTCACCGGCGCCGCAAGGGTCTGGGCCGTGTCGCACGACTCCGGCGAGTGGATCGGCCGGGTCAGCGGGATCGACGTGCTGGGCCTGGGCCACGGCACCGATCCGACCGATCCGTCCTTCGGGGCCCGGCTGCTGCCGTCCACCGGCGCGGTCGGCCACTCGGGGTACTTCGCCGCCGGGACCGCCTCCCTCGCCGCCATGGCCCGCGTCGCGCTGACGGGAGACGCCCGGTGACCTCGCTGACCGCCCGCATCGAGGCGGGCACCCCGGCCACCCGTGACCGCGCCCTGGACGGCCTGCGCGCCCTCGCCCTGCTCTGCGTCCCGCTCGGCCACTGGCTGCTGGGAGGCTTCACCCGGACCCCGGACGGGGCGATCCACAACGCCAGCCCGCTGGTGGCGATGGGCGGCTTCGCCCCGGTCACCTGGTTCCTGCAGCTGCTCGGCGTCTTCTTCCTCGTCGGCGGCCACGCCTCCGTCCTGTCGTTCAACCGGTCCGCGGAAACCAGGAGTTGGCTGCGCGGCCGGATCGCCCGGCTGGGCCGCCCGGTGCTCGGGGTGGCCGCCGTCTGGGCGGCCGCGCTGCCGCTGCTGCACGCGCTCGGCGTGCCCGCCGACAGCCTGCGCACCGCCGCCGTCCTGGTCGTCCAACCGCTCTGGTTCGTCGGTGTCTACGCCGTGACGACCGCGCTGACGCCGCTGTGCCGCCGGGCGGCCCGCCGCTTCGGCGGCTGGTCCGCACTGCCGCTGCTCGCCGCCGTGGCCGTGGTGGACCTGCTGCGCTACGGCCCGTGGTCCGGGGCGGTGCCGGGCTGGCTGGGGCTGGTCAACCTGCTGCCGGGCTGGCTGTTCTGCTACCAGCTGGGCGTGGCCTGGGGCGAGGGCCGGATCGGCGGACGCCGCTCCGGCACGGCCCTGCTGCTCGGCGGGGCTGGCCTGTTCGCCCTGCTGCTGCTCTGTTTCCACTACCCGCTGAGCATGGTCGGCGTCCCCGGCGCGGCGCGGGACAACGCGCACCCGCCGTCCCTGCTCGTCCTCGCTCTCGGAGCCGCCCAGTCGGGCGTGGCGCTGCTGCTGCACGGCAGGCTGAACCGGCTGCTGCGCCGGCCCCGGCTGTGGACGGCGGTGGTGCTGGTCAACCTGAGCGCCATGACGATCCTGTGCTGGCACCAGACGGCGATGCTGCTGCCCGCGCTCACCACCGGGGCGTCAACTGCCCTGGCGGGACTGACGACCGCCCCCGTGGGCCCCGGCTGGGTGGCCGCCCGGCTGGCCTGGCTGCCGCTGTTCGCGCTGCTGCTGACCGGACTGGTGGCCGCCGCCCGTCGGTTCGAACAGCCGTGGCGCACCGGGGCGTTGGGCCGCGCTGCCGCGGCCGTGCTGGCCGCGGCGTTCACCCTGTACGCCTGCACCGTGGTCTGAACGACACGCTGACGATTCCTCAGTTCATATGTGAATTCCCTGAAAACACCCCGCAGCGGGGTGGCGGTCTGAGTACCTTTTGGCTGAGCGCCGACAAGGAACCGGCGCCACGCGAGAGGAGCACCATGCGCGCATCCCGTCGCACCACCGCTCTGTCCGCCGCCGTACTGGCCGTCCTCGGCACGGCGGCCCCGGCCCTCGCCGCCACCCCGGGCGTCGCCAACCGGACCGTCCTCGGACACCACTCGCACATCTGGAACAGCACCAGCTCCAACTGGGCCGGATACGCCACCACCGGCGGGACCTTCACCAGCGTCAAGGCCAGCTGGGTCCAGCCCGCCGCCAGCTGCACCAGCTCCACCACCTACTCCAGCTTCTGGGTGGGCATCGACGGCGACGGCAGCAACTCCGTCGAGCAGACCGGCAGCGAGGTGGACTGCTCGGGCGGCAGCCCGCAGTACTACTCGTGGTACGAGATGTACCCGGCCTACCCGGTGAACTTCAGCAACACCGTCCGCGCCGGCGACCACTTCACCGCCTCGGTCACCGAGGCCAGCGGCGGCAAGTTCACGCTCACCCTCAGCGACACCACCCAGGGCTGGACCAGGACCGTCAGCAAGACCTACAGCGGGGCGGCGCTCGCCTCCGCCGAGGTGATCGCCGAGGCGCCGTCCAGCTCCACCGGCGTCCTGCCGCTGACGAACTTCGGCACCGTCAACTTCACCTCGGCCACGGTCAACGGGCAGAACATCGGCAACTTCTCGCCCGACCAGATCAACATGGCCTCCGGCTCGACCACCAAGGCCACCACCTCCGCCCTCTCCGGCGGCAACGCGTTCTCGGTGACCTGGAAGCACAAGTGACCAACCCGGGCCGGTAGCACCGCCCTTGGGGCAGCCGCTGACAGACTGCGCAGCGGCGGGCTGACCGTCGGGACGACACGCCCGCCGCTGCGCCTCCACGTTCTCCCCACTCCTCTACAAGCAGGTAAAAACTCTCGGCGCTACGCACCCAATGCGGTGATTGTCCGGCTTTGCCCCCGGCGACTGACGCTTGTCTTCCGCTTCGCTCCACGTACTCTTGCGCAGAGCCTCCAGCGCTCCGGGCCCCCGCCGCCCGCCCCCCTTCGCAAGACCCCCAGGAGACCCGACGCATGCGGTTCAAGCGCACCCTCGTGGCCGCTCTGGTCTCCTTCTCCGCACTCGCGGGCACCGGTGCGGCCGCGGCCGGGGCGGCCGTCTCCGACGAGCAGATCGCGGTGACCACCCCGCCCACCGGAAGCGCGGCCTGGAAGGCCGACACCTCCCTGGGCCGGCCCCTCCCGGACCCCGCCACCGCCACCCCGGCCGAGGTCGCCGCGTTCTTCGCCACCCTGACGCGCAGTCAGCAGCAGCGGCTCGCCCGCACCTACCCGCTGGTCGTCGGCAACCTCGACGGCGCCCCCGTCGCGCTGCGCTACCGCGCCAACCGGACGGCCATGCAGGACGAGCTGGAACAGCTCGACCCGCGCGACGCCCGCGCCGTCGAACTGCACAAGCTGCTCCAGCCCGGACGCCAGATCCTCGCCTTCGACCCGCGCAGCCGCGGCCTGGTCGTCGAGGTCTACGGCGACCTGGCGGCGGCCCAGCGCATCGGCGTCGTGGTCCCCGGCTCGGACATGGACCTCGCCCACTTCGACAAGGCGGTCCTCGCCGCGCAGAACCTGCGCACCGAGGCCGCGGCGGTCTCCCCCGGCACGCCCACCGCCGTCATAGCCTGGGCCGACTACGTCACCCCCGTCGGCCTCGGCGCCGACGCCGCGACCGCCCGCCTGGCGACGGCCGCGGCCCCCCGGCTGCAGCGTCTGATGGCCGGCCTGCACGAGACCACCCGCCCGGACGCGGCCACCGCCCTGCTCTGCCACTCCTACGGCTCGGTCGTCTGCGGCATGGCCGCGCCCAGCCTCCCGGCCGGCGCCCACGGCCCCACCGATCTCGTCGTCCTCGGCTCCCCCGGCATGGACGTCGACAGCGCCGCCGACCTGGGCCCCGGAATCCGCCTGTGGGCCACCGCGCGCAACCACAGCGACTGGATCGGCAACGTCCCCTACCTCGAGATCGGCGGCCTCGGCCACGGCGCCGACCCCACCACCTCGGGCTTCGGCTCCCACGTCATCTCCTCCGCGGGCGCCTCCGGCCACAACGGCTACTTCGACGAGGGCACCGCCTCGCTCCGCAACTACGCCGACATCCTCCTCGGCCACTACCACGACGTCACCTGCGCCAACGCCACCACGAGCTGCATGGACGGCGTCTGACGCGGGCTCAGAGCAGCAGATGGGCCGCCCGGTAGTCGTAGGGCCGCTCCTTCGGCAACAGCTCCCGCGCCGCGTCGTCCCGCCCCTCGCTCAGCAGTGCCCTGATCCGCCGGGCCAGCGGGGTCACGTCGTCGATCTCGGTGATCCACTCGTCGGCGTACCGCCGCACCGCCTCGCCGACCAGGCCCAACTGCAGGGCCCGGTGCGGCAGCGGCTGCAACCGGAGGTTCCGTTCGGGGTCCCACTGCACCCGCGCGGGCGCGCGCCTCAGTTCCCGCTGCCAGCTCGCCCGGTCCGTGTGAAGTCCCCGCTCGTAGCCGGACAGGCAGGCGTTCTCCAGAGCCCACTCGAACCCGCCCCGGCTGATCCGCACGGCCAGGACGGTCTGCTGCCCCTCCTTGGCGGCCCAGCCGCAGCGGTACATCATCCACAGGAAGCTGGGCTTGACCCAGGTCATCCGGTCCCGCTTCCAGGCCGGTGGAAACCTCCCGGCCGCCGCGGCCGGCAGGCCGAGGGCCGGCGAGTACGCCTGGTAGACGGTCACCGTGGCGTCGTCGTACCGGGCACGGATCCGGTGCTTGGGCTCTGACACGCCGTCAGCATCATCGCCGGAGGAGAGCGGGTCCACCGGTTTTACCCCTCAGTCGCCGCGGTGGAGCCGGTCGAAGTCGACCAGTTCGACGTCAGCGCGCTGTTCGGCAGTCCGGTGCGGACCGCCCGCGGCCGAGGAGGCGACCACGACATCGAGTTCGTGGCCGCCCCTGTGCTCTCCGCAGGCGATCTCCGGGGAACGGACCCAGGCCGGGCGTCCCCGAGGCTCTCCGAGGACCCGTGCCGGAAGCACCACCGGCGGCCGGACCCTCGAAGTGCGGGCCAATGGATCCTGGCCGCGACCGTGTCCGCACTGTCCGACCAGACCTGCGGCGCCCGGCCGATCACCAGCTCGGGCGACTCGGGCTCAGCGGGAGACGAAGCTCATGTCCGCGTAGCGGTCGCCCGCGACCTGGGAGGCGATGGGCTCGAGCTGGGCCAGCTCCTCCGGGGTGAGGGTGATGGCCGTGGCGGCCGTGTTCTCCTCCAGGCGGGTGCGCTTGCGGGTGCCCGGGATCGGGACCACGGCGAGCTGGTGGACCTCGGCCCGCTGCTGGACCCAGGCCAGGGCGATCTGCGCCGGGCTCGCACCGTGCGCCGCGGCGATCTCGCGGATGGGCTCCAGCAGCGCCGCGTTCTTCGCTGCGTTGTCCCCGGTGAACCGCGGCTGGTAGTGGCGGAAGTCGCTCGCGCTCAACTCGTTGGCATTGGCGAAGGCCCCGGTCAGGAAGCCGCGGCCGAGCGGCGAGTAGGGCACGAAGGCGACGCCCAGCTCCGCCGCCGCGGGGACGGCCGTCTCCTCCACGTCCCGGGAGAACAGCGACCACTCCGACTGCAGCGCCGTGATCGGGTGGATCGCGTGCGCCTCGCGCAGCTCCGCGCCGCTGACCTCGGACAGGCCCAGCCAGCGCACCTTGCCGGCCTGCACCAGCTCCGCCATCGCGCCCACCGACTCCGACAGCGGCACCTCCTTGTTGCGGCGGTGCATGTAGTACAGGTCGATGTGGTCCACCCCGAGTCGCTTCAGGCTCGCGTCCACCGCCTGCCGGATGTACCCGGCGTCGTTGCGGATGTGACGGACCGTCGGGTCGGCCGGGTCGCGCTGGATGGCGAACTTCGTGGCCAGCACCACCCGGTCGCGGTTGGCCCGCACGAAGGGCCCGATCAGCTCCTCGTTGGCGCCGTTGCCGTACATGTCCGCGGTGTCGTACAGGGTGACGCCCAGCTCCAGCGCCCGGTCCAGGGTGGCCAGCGACTCGGCGGTGTCGCTCTCCCCGTAGAAGTCGCTCATGCCCATGCAGCCCAGGCCCTGGACGCCGACGACCGGGCCCTCGGCGCCGAGACGGGTGGTGGGGATCGTCTTCTCGCTCATGCTCTCGCTCAGCCCTTCGCGTACAGGTCGATCTTGCAGTCGATGACGAGCAGGTTCGCCTGCAGGTCGTGGATGCGCTGCAGCACCTCGGCGCGGTGGTCCACCAGCAGTTGGCGGCGCTCCTCGCGGGTGTGCTCGCCCTCCCTGACCAGTTCCGCGTACCGCAGCATGTCGGCGACGCTCATGCCGGTGGCGCGCAGCTTGCCGATGAAGTCCAGCCACCCAAGATCCCGGTCGCTGAACCGCCGCTGCCCGGTGTGCGAGCGGGCCGGGTGCCGCATCAGCCCGATCCGCTCGTACCAGCGCAGCGTGTGCGCCGTGAGCCCGGTACGGGCGGCGACCTCGCTGATCGTGTACTGCGGTACGTCCTCGGGAGCCAGCTGCTCGGCCGCGGTGCTCATCGTGCGTGCCCCTCTCGTCGTCCACGAAGCTACGCACCTAGAGTGCACTCGAAGCAAGCGCCACACGCGCGTTCCCGGTCATTCCGAGGGCGCGGGCATCAGCGGTCCGAGCCAGGTGCCGCCGGAGGCGTCCAGGGTCTGGCCGGTGATCCAGCGTCCCTGGGGGCCGACCAGGAAGGCGACGATGTCCGCCACGTCCTCGGGCTCACCGACCCGGCCGAGTGCCGCGACCGACTCCAGACCCGCCACCAGCTCCGGCACCGCGAGGTAGTGCGCGGTCATGTCGGTGCGGACGACCCCGGGCGCCACGGTGTTGACGGTGATCCCGCGCCGGCCCAGGTCGTTCGCCAGCGTGGGCGCGAGCGCCTCGAGCGCGGCCTTGGTGACGGTGTACCCGATCTGGTTCGACACGGCCATCCGGCTGGCCACCGACCCCATGTTGACGATCCGTCCGCCGTCGTTGAGCAGCGACAGCGCGCGCTGGACCACGAACAGCGGAGCGGCCACGTTGACCGCGAGCAGCCGGGCCAGCTCGGCCTCGGTCACGTCCGCGATGCCGTGGACCGAGGCGATCCCGGCGTTGTTGACCAGGACGTCGAGCCCCTCGCCCGCCAACTCCCGTTCCAGCCCGGCGAAGAGGGCGTCGACCGCGCCCTCCTCGCCGAAGGCGGCCTGCACGGTGAAGCCCTGTCCGCCGGCGGCCTCGATCGCGGCCACGGTCTCCTTCGCGGCGCCCGCGTCCGCACCGTAGTGCACGCCCACCCGTGCCCCGTCGGCGGCCAGCCGCAGGGCGATCGCCCTGCCGATGCCCCGGGAGCCTCCGGTGACCAGTGCCGCCTTTCCCGTCAGCGCCTGCTTCGCGTCCATCTCTTCCTCCGGTGAGGTCCCGCCGGGCACCTCCGCCCGGCGACGACCTCACCTTCGGCCGCACCGCTGACCACTCGCTGACCGGCGGCTGACGGAAGCTCAGGGAATCAGCACGATCTTCCCCCGTGTGCTGCCGCCCTCGATCAGTTCGTACGCCTCGGGCGCCTCCGCCAGCGGCAGTTCGCGCTCCAGGTAGGGACGCGGCTTCCCCGCCTCGGCCAGTTCCGCGAGCGCCGCGAGGCCCACGTGGTCCGGCTCCACGGTGACGCCGGCGAACCGGCGGCCCGCCGCGCGCGCCGCCTCCGCGAGGGCGGTGTCGGCCCGGTCCACCACGGTGACCAGCAGGCCGCCGGGGCGCAGCGCCCCATCGATCGCGGGCCGCAGTCCCCGCCGACGGTGGACGCACGGCGGCTACGGCGCCGCGGCACTCGCCCGGCCCGACGCCCGCTCCGCCGTGGAGACGATGCTGCGGCTCGCCGCCGCCGAGTACACGGGCCCCGCCCACCCGCCGGGGTGCCGCGGCCCCGGTTCGCAGGATGTGGCCGGGGAGCTCCGAGACATCCGACGGGCCACCACCGACGCCCTCGCCCGGAAGATCCGCGCGGACGTCGACCGGGGCCTGCTCCCCGCCGGCACCGACGCCGCCTCGCCCGCGGCCTTCTACGCCGCCGTCGTCCAGGGCCTGTCCACCCAGGCCCGGGACGGCGCCCCCCGGGAGCAACGGGAACGGCCGGCGGACCTCGCCCTGCTGGCCTGGCCGGGGTGGGCGGCCTCCTAGACTCGGGCGCATGGACAGCCTGCGCGTGATCGAAGAGTGGCCCGTGACGACCGCCGCCGCGGCGGTGGTGCGGAAGGACGGCTCCGTCGCCGGCACGGCCGGACCACAGCGGCACCCGTTCCGGCTGGCCTCGGTGACCAAGCCGTTGACCGCCTACGCGGTCCTGGTCGCGGTCGAGGAGGGCGCCCTCGAGCTGGACGACCCGGCCGGGCCGGAGGGCTCGACGGTCCGTCACCTGCTCGCCCACACCAGCGGTCTGGCCTTCGACGAGCACCGCGCCATGGCCGCTCCCGGCACCCGGCGTCTCTACTCGAACGCGGGCTTCGACGTGCTGTCCGAGACGCTGGAGCAGGCCACCGGCATCCCCTTCGCCCAGTACGCGGCGGAGGCAGTGTTCCAGCCCCTGGGCATGGCCGACACCTGGATCGACGCGGCCGGCCGCAGTCCGGCGGGCGCGGGCGGCGTCTCCACGGCGGCCGACCTCGCGCTGTTCGCCGCGGAGTTGCAAGCCCCCCGCCTGCTCGACCCGTCCACCCTGGCGGAGGCGACGACGGTCCAGTTCCCCGGTCTGAACGGCGTGCTGCCGGGTTACGGGCACCAGAAGCCCAACGACTGGGGCCTCGGCTTCGACATCCGGGATCACAAGTCGCCCCACTGGACCGGGACTTCGAGCAGCCCCGGCACGTTCGGCCACTTCGGCCAGAGCGGGACCTTCCTGTGGGTCGACCCCGCCGCGGGCGCGGCGTGCGTGGTCCTGACGGACCGCGACTTCGGCCCCTGGGCGGCGGAGCGCTGGACCCCCTTCACGGACGGCGTGTTGAAAGAGCTGGGGTAGCCACCACCCATCCAGGGCGCAAGGCTGTCGACACGTCCGGCTCCGCCGCGTGGGCGCGACCCAGCCCGCCACCCACGGAGTTTCGCCCCGCACGCGGGGCCGGAGCTCCCCGAGTGGTGGGCTGGTCGCGCTGGGGGCACCTGTCGCCGTGGGAGCACCCCCGCCGAAGGCTGGGGGGGTGGGGGTTCCCCGCGCCCCTGGTAGTGCGACTACCCGTACTGCAGAGGGGTCTCCATCGCCCACACCAGCAGCTCGACGCCGTCCGGGCCCGCCGTCGGGTCCACCGGGCGGGTGGCGTGGGCGCGAGCCGCGTCCCCCGGGGCGAGTTCGACGCCGACGCCGCGCGGGCCGGACGCGGTCCGGAAGCCCAAGGCGCCCCGGACCACGTGCAGGTACAGGTAGGTCGCCGTCGGCAGGTCCACCAGCGCGTAGGGCTCGGCGCGCCGCAGGTGCAGGGAGGCGTCGCCCCGCCGCAGCTGACCCTGCGTCAGGTCCACCGCAGCGGCGGCGGGGTCCACGGTCCGCAGGGCATACCTCGGCCGCGTGCCGAACGCGTCCGGCTGGAGCCAGAACTGGAGGAACCGAACAGGCCCCTCCGCGGCCCGCTCGCTGTGCTCGACGCCCGACCCCGCCGACAGGTACTGCAGGGTCCCGGGGCGGACGACCGCCGCGTG
The DNA here is from genome assembly GCF_042658505.1 of Streptacidiphilus monticola. NCBI lineage: Bacteria > Bacillati > Actinomycetota > Actinomycetes > Kitasatosporales > Streptomycetaceae > Streptacidiphilus > Streptacidiphilus monticola. Next base: position 168,100 of record NZ_JBHSQJ010000010.1, read on the forward strand.
GCCGTGGTCGTCGCGGTGGGAGAGGGCGCCCTCCAGCACCCAGGTCAGGATCTCCGTGTCGCGGTGCCGGTGCGGCGCGAAGCCGCTCCCCGCCGCCAGGGACTCCTCGTTGCAGGCCAGCAGCCCCCCGAAGGAGGTGTTCTCCGGGTCGTAGTGGCCGGAGAAGGAGAAGGCGTGACGCGTGGACACGCCGGGTTCGGGGGTCGAGGCGTAGCGGTCCTGCGCACGATGCACCGTGATCACGCCCAGCACCCTAACCTTTAGAGGATTGTGACAGTCGCCACTCCGCCATCCCGGACCCCTTGGCGTTCCGGCCGCCGAACGTAAGGCAGGCTAGTTGCTGTGCCAGCCGCTCCCGCAAAGAAGTCCGCCGTGAAGCCCGCCAAGTCCGCGAAGCCCGCAGCGGGGACGACGTCCGCCGCCGAGAAGGCCGGGGAGCCGCCGACGCGGTCCCGGCGCGGCACCGGGATGGAGCGGCGCGCGCTCGTCACCGATCCCGAGCAGCACGCGGCGACGCTCAAGAACCTGGAGCGTGCCGCCGGGCGGATGGCCACCGCCGCGATCGCCCGGATGGACGAGAACCTGTCCTGGTACCGCAACATGCCGCCGGAGCACCGCTCCTGGATCGGCCTGGTCGCCCAGGCGGGCATCGCCGCCTTCACCGAGTGGTTCCGCCGGCCCGACGCGCCGCAGGCGATCAGCACGGACGTCTTCGGCACCGCCCCCCGCGAGCTCACCCGGGCGGTGACGCTCCGTCAGACGGTGGAGATGATCCGCACCACCATCGAGGTCGTCGAGGAGGCGATCGAGGAGGTCGCCGCCCCGGGCGCGGAGGAGGCGCTGCGCGAGGCCGTGCTCGTCTACGCCCGCGAGATCGCCTTCGCCACCGCCCAGGTCTACGCCCAGGCCGCCGAGGCGCGGGGCGCCTGGGACGCCCGGCTCGAGGCCCTGGTCGTCAACTCCCTCCTCTCCGGAGACGCCGACGAGGGCGTGCTGTCCCGGGCCGCGGCTCTCGGCTGGGGCTCGCCGGACAACGTCATGGTGGTCATGGGCAGCGCCCCCGCCGGGGACAGCGAGTTGGTCGTCGAGGCGATCCGCCGGGCCGCGCGCCACGCCAAGCTGCACGTGCTGACCGGCGTGCTCGGCTCGCGCCTGGTGGTCGTCGTCGGGCAGGGCCGCAAGCAGGTGGACAAGAACGGACAGGAGAAGCCCTGGGACCCGATCCCGGCCGCCCGCGCGCTGATCGGGCAGTTCGCGCCCGGCCCGGTCGTCGTCGGACCGACCGTCGGGGACCTGCTGTCGGCCACCCGCTCCGCGCAGGCCGCCGCCGCCGGGCTGCGGGCCTGCTCCGCCTGGCCGGACGCGCCGCGCCCGGTGCTGGCCGACGACCTGCTCCCCGAGCGGGCCCTGGCCGGGGACCAGACGGCCCGTCAGCAACTGGTCGAGGAGATCTACCAGCCGCTCGACGAGGCCGGCTCCGCACTTCTGGACACCCTCTCCGTCTACCTGGAGCAGGCGAGCTCCCTTGAGGGCGCCGCCCGGATGCTGTTCGTGCACCCGAACACCGTCCGTTACCGGCTGCGCCGGGTGACCGACGTCACCGGATACGCCCCTTCGGACGTACGCAGTGCGTTCACCCTTCGGATCGCGCTCGCGCTGGGCCGCCTGCAGGCCGGGTGACCTGCAGCGATATCCTCCCCTACCTGCACTGTAGAGAACCCACAACTCGGGATGCGGTTCTTCGTCAGCGTCCCCACCCGCGCCAGGTACGCCCGGCGAGAGAAGGTTGATTCCGTGCTCGTAATCGTTGCTCCCGGACAAGGCGCCCAGACGCCCGGATTCCTCGCCCCCTGGCTGGAGGTCGACGGCGTCGCCGACAGGCTGCGCTGGTGGTCCGCCGTCGCCGGTCTCGACCTGGTGCACTACGGCACCGAGGCCGACGCGGACGCGATCAAGGACACGGCCGTCGCCCAGCCCCTGCTGGTGGCCGCCGGTCTGGCCGCGGCGAGCGTGCTGGGCGTCCGGCCGGGAGCGGTCGCCGGGCACAGCGTCGGCGAGATCACGGCAGCCGCCTTCGCGGGCGTGCTCTCCGCCGAGTCGGCGATGGCCTTCGTGCGCCAGCGCGGCCTGGCCATGGCCGAGGCGGCCGCGCAGACCGCGACCAGCATGTGCGCGGTGCTCGGCGGCGACCCGGACGAGGTCGCGGCGAAGATCGAGAAGTACGGGCTGACCCCGGCCAACAACAACGGCGGCGGGCAGATCGTCGCGGCCGGCACGGTCGAGCAGCTGGAGGCCTTCAAGGCCGACCCGCCGGAGAAGGCCCGGCTGATCCCGCTCGCCGTCGCGGGTGCCTTCCACACCCACCACATGGCCCCCGGTGTCGAGCGCCTGGCCGCCATCGCCCCGGGCGTCCCGGTCGCCGACCCGGTCACCGCCTACGTCTCCAACGCCGACGGCAAGACGGTCGAAGGCGGCCGCGAGGTCGTGGCCCGCCTGGTCAGCCAGGTCGCCAACCCGGTCCGCTGGGACCTGTGCATGGAGGCGCTGGAGCGCCTGGGCGCGACCGCCGTCATCGAGGTGCCCCCGGCGGGCACCCTCACCAACCTGGTCAAGCGCAACCTCAAGGGTGTGGCCACGCTGGCCCTCAAGACGCCGGACGACCTGGACAAGGCCCGGGCGCTGATCGCCGAGCACACCGCCCCCGAGGGGAACTGACCATGACGACGCCTCAGATCAAGCCCGCCACCGGTGCCGCGTACACGCGCATCCAGGGCGTCGGCGGCTACCGCCCGTCGCGGGTCATCCCCAACGCCGAGGTGCTCAACTGGATCGACTCCTCGGACGAGTGGATCCGGACCCGCTCCGGCATCACCGAGCGGCGCTGGGCCACTGCCGAGGAGACGGTCGCCGAGATGTCCGTCCAGGCGGCGGGCAAGGCGATCGCCATGGCGGGCATCGCGCCGGAGCAGATCGGCGGCGTCATCGTGGCCACGGTCTCGCACCTGAAGCAGACCCCGGCCATCGCCACCGAGATCGCCCAGCGGCTCGGCTGCGGCACCGCCCCGGCCTTCGACATCTCCGCCGCCTGCGCGGGCTTCGGCTACGGCCTGACCCTGGCCGACGGCCTGATCCGCGGCGGCAACGCGGGGGCCGACGGGTACGTGGTCGTCATCGGCGTGGAGCGGCTCTCGGACCTGACGGACATTCACGACCGGTCCACCGCCTTCATCTTCGGCGACGGCGCAGGCGCCGTCGTCGTCGGCCCCTCCGACACGCCGGGCATCGGCAAGGTCGTCTGGGGCTCGGACGGCTCGCAGGCCGACGTCATCTCGCAGACGCAGGCCTGGGACACCGCCTTCGCCAAGCCCGACGCCGTCAACGGCGCGGGCGAGGAGACCAAGTGGCCGGCACTCCGGATGGAGGGCCAGACCGTCTTCCGCTGGGCCGTGTGGGACATGGCCCGCGCCGCCCAGCAGGCCCTGGACGCCGCCGGGATCACCGCCGACCAGCTCGGCGCGTTCATCCCGCACCAGGCCAACATGCGGATCATCGACGCGATGATCAAGGCCCTGAAGCTGCCCGACTCGGTGCCGGTCGCCCGCGACATCGCCGAGACGGGCAACACCTCCGCCGCCTCCATCCCGCTGGCCATGGAGCGCATGCTCCAGTCCGGCGAGGCGAAGAGCGGCGACCTCGCACTCATCATCGGCTTCGGGGCGGGTCTCGTGTACGCCGCGGCAGTCGTTACCCTCCCGTAGTAGCAACAACCCAACCCACTGAATGGAGTGCCGACATGGCCACCAAGGACGAGGTCCTCTCCGGTCTCGCTGAGATCGTCAACGAGATCGCCGGGATCCCGGCCGAGGACGTCGAGCTGGAGAAGTCCTTCACCGACGACCTGGACGTCGACTCGCTGTCCATGGTCGAGGTCGTCGTCGCCGCCGAGGAGCGCTTCGACGTCAAGATCCCGGACGACGAGGTCAAGAACCTGAAGACCGTCGGCGACGCCGTGGACTACATCCTCGCCCACAGCTGAGACTGACTCAGTTGCCGGGGGCGCCTGCCGAGTTGGGGGCGCCCCTTCCTCCCTTCCCGCACATTCACAGGAGTCCAAGCAGTGACCAGCGACAACCGCACCGTGGTCGTCACCGGGATCGGCGCGTTCACGCCGCTCGGCGGCGACGCCGCGTCCACCTGGGAGGGCCTGGTCGCGGGCCGCTCCGGCGTGCAGCTCCTCGAGGAAGAGTGGGCCGCCGACCTGCCCGTCCGCATCGCGGCCCGGACCGCCGTCGACCCCGGTGAGGTGCTGCCCCGCCCGGTCGCGCGCAAGCTGGACCGCTCCGCGCAGTTCGCCCTGATCGCGGCGAAGGAGGCGTGGGCCGACGCCGGCTTCACCGCCCCCGCCACCGAGGAGGGCTCCCCGGTCGTCCCCGAGCGCGTGGGCGCGGTCATCGCCTCCGGCATCGGCGGCGTGACCACCCTGCTCGACCAGTACGACGTGCTCCGGGAGAAGGGCGTCCGCCGCGTCTCCCCGCACACCGTGCCGATGCTGATGCCGAACAGCCCCGCGGCCAACGTGGGCCTGGAGTTCGGCGCGCGGGCCGGCGTGCACACCCCCGTGTCGGCCTGCGCCTCCGGCGCCGAGGCCATCGGCTACGCCATCGAGATGATCCGCACCGGCCGCGCCGACGTCGTCATCGCGGGCGGCACCGAGGCGGCGATCCACCCGCTGCCGATCGCGGCCTTCGCCAACATGATGGCGATGTCCAAGAACAACGAGCACCCGAAGGAAGCCTCCCGCCCCTACGACAAGGCCCGCGACGGCTTCGTCCTGGGCGAGGGCGCCGGCGTGGTGGTGCTCGAGTCCGCCGAGCACGCGGCCGCGCGCGGCGCGCGCGTGTACGCGGAGGCGGTCGGCCAGGGCCTGTCCTCGGACGCCCACCACATCGCCCAGCCCGAGCCCACGGGTGCGGGCGTGGCCCGCGCGATCGCGGCGCTGTTCGAGCAGACGGACCTGGACCCGGCCGAGGTCGTCCACGTCAACGCCCACGCCACCTCCACCCCGCAGGGCGACGTCGCCGAGATCAAGGCGCTGCGCCGGGTCCTGGGCGACCACCTGGACCACATCGCCATCAGCGCGACCAAGTCCATGACCGGCCACCTGCTGGGCGGCGCGGGCGGCATCGAGACGGTGGCCACCGTCCTCGCCCTGCAGCACCGGCTGGCGCCCCCCACGATCAACGTGGACGACCTGGACCCCGAGGTCGACGCCGACATCGTCACCGCCGAGCCCCGCAAGCTCCTGGCGGAGGGCCGGATCGCGGCCCTCAACAACAGCTTCGGCTTCGGCGGCCACAACGTCGTCCTGGCCTTCCGCACCCCGTAGGCCCCCGTTGGGGGCGCGGGGAACTGCGCGAGCAACACACCACCCGGGGAGGTCCGGCCCGTTCGATGGGGTCGGACCTCCCCGGGTGGTTTCCTGCTCGCGCTGTTCCCCGCGCCCCCAACCGTCCGCTACTGTTTGAGCAGTCGCTCAAAACCTGGGTGGGGGTGGGGAGATGGCGTCGGAGGAGACGCGGCGGGCGTTGATCGGCGGAGCGATAGCGGCCCTGCGGGAGGTGGGGCACGCCAAGGCCAGCGCACGCGAGATCGCGGGGCGGGCCGGCTGCAACCAGGCGCTGGTCTTCTACCATTTCGGTTCCGTCAACGGCCTGCTCATCGCCGCTCTCGACCACGTCGCCGAACAGCGGCGGGTGCGCTACCAGTCCCTCGTGGACGAGGCGAAGGGGCTGGGCGGGCTCGCCCAGGCCGCGCGGCAGGTCTTCGAGGAGGACCTGACGGCGGGTCACACAGCCGTCCTGCTGGAGCTGCTGGCCGCCGCGCAGACCGACGCGGAGCTGCGGCCGCAGGTCGCCGAACGACTGCGCCCCTGGCGCGAGTTCGCCTCCGACGCGGTGCGGGGCACGCTGCTCGGGCGGCTGCTGCCCGCAGACGAGCTCGCGCACGCCGTCGTCGCGATGTACCTGGGGCTGGAGCTGCTGGCCGCCGTGGATGGCGACCCGGCCCCCGCACGTGCGCTGTTCGACCGACTCGACAAGACGAGGGCCCCGTGGANGCTGGAGCTGCTGGCCGCCGTGGATGGCGACCCGGCCCCCGCACGTGCGCTGTTCGACCGACTCGACAAGACGAGGGCCCCGTGGAGGCGTCCGTGATGCGCAAACTGTCCTGGTTCCTGCCCTGGCTCGCCTGGTACGCCGTCGGGGCGGCCGCACTGCTCTCGCTGCTGGCGATCCTGAGCTTCGGGCTCTTCCTCGCCCCGGTCGTGCTCGTGGCCGCCGTGGTCCTGGCCCGGTCGCCCCGCGCCCGGCGCGGCTTTCCCGGCGCGGTGGCGGGGCTCGGGCTGCCGCTGCTGTGGGTCGCCGCGGCCAACGCCGGTGGTCCGGGGGAGGTCTGTACGACCACGGCCACCGGAGCCGTCTGCACCGAGGAGTGGTCGCCCTGGCCCTGGCTCGCCGTCGGGCTGCTGGTGACCGCGGGCGGGATCGCCCTGTCGGCGACGCGTGCGCGGAAAAGCTCAGGGGCGCGGGGGGATGTCCACGCCCCGCGCCCCTGAGGGTCCGTCACCTACCGGTTCAGCGGGAGAAGTCCACCCACTTGTAGGAGTTGAGCAGCGCCGCCGTCGGCGAGCCGACGCCCGTGGCGTTGTCGTAGCCCGGGGTGGCGTTCAGCGAGGTGTCCTGGCCGAAGGCCACCAGGCGGACGCGCAGGGTGCCGCCGATGACGCCGAAGTCGGCGACGTTGCTCAGCGGCGCCTCGTGGCGCTGGGCCTGACGGTCCACCACGTCGTGGAACAGCCCCAGCGTCGAGCGCAGGTAGATGTCCGGGTTGGCGAAGCCGATCGCGTGGCCCTGGGCCTGGATGGCGTCGGCCAGCACGCCCGCGAACTCCGGCGAGGAGACGCTGGTGCCGCCGTAGCCGCCCTCGCTGTAGACGCCGCCGTCGGTGAAGCCGACGTTGACCGAGGTGTAGAGGTCGCCGTTCATCGCGACGTCCGGGGTGACGCGCTGCGCGGTCTTGCTCTTGGCACCCGTCATCAGGGTGTGCGAGAGCGAGCCCGGAACGGTCCAGCTCTGGTACCACGGCTGGGCGAAGTCCTCGCTGGTGCCGCCGCCGCCGCCGAAGAAGAACGGGGCCGGGAACGGGGTCCAGGACTTGCCGTCGGCGGAGAGGCCGGAGCGCAGGTTGCCCATGTCGGTCTCGAAGCCGTACTTGCCGGCCTTGCTGGCCAGGCCGAGCGCGGTGCCGCCGACCGAGGTGACCCAGGGGTCGGAGTCGGGGAAGTCGGCCTGCGCCCGGGCGGTGTCCGTCTGGCAGTTGGCGCCGGTGGCGGCCGCCTCCGGGGACTCGTCGCCGCAGTCGCCCGCGGAGAAGTTGAAGCCGATGCCCTCGGCCGCGCCCTGCTTGAACACCTGCTCGTACGCGGCGATCTGGGTCGGGTCCATGTCGCCGGCGTCCGTGGTGTGCATGATCTCGCCCCAGGAGTTGGTGACGACATCGGCCAGGTGCTTGTCGACGATCATCTGCAGCGAGCCGAGCAGGTCGGCGTCGTAGCAGGAGTTGGCGCCGACGTAGACGACCTTGGCGTCGGGCGCGAGCCCGTGCACCATCTCGACGTCGAGGGCCTCCTCGCCGGCCCAGCCGGCGGGGCCGCCGCACTCGGCGGTGTGGGTCCACTGGTCCGGGGTGACGTACTCGGTGTACTGGCCGGGCGCGAACGCCTTGTCACCGTGGGCGGTGGCGAAGGTGTTGGCGTCCTGCTCCATGGTGGACAGGCCGTAGGCGTCCACGATGGCGACCGTCGCGCCCTTGCCGGTGAGGCCGGAGGCGGTGACGCCGTAGGCCTTGCGCAGCTGCGAGGGCACGAAGGAGCACTGGTCGAACGGCACCGGGTCGCTGGTGTATCCGGCCGGAGCGCCGGTCGCCGTCTTCTCGCCCCAGTAGTCGGAGCAGGTGGCGGTGGTGGGCAGGCCGTCGGCCGGCTTGACGCCCGCGCCGACGGTGTTGCGCACGCGCACCGACTGCGGCTTGGCCTTGCCAGTCGCCGTGGCGGAGCTGAGGCCGGTGACGCCGAGGACGGCGTTGGAGACGGAGGCAGGGACCACCACGTTGGTGGCCGGGGCGTGCTGCGTCTTGCCGTCGACGGTGTACTCGTGCACGGTCGTGCCGAAGGCGCGCTGCAGCGCGGCGTTGTCGCCCTTGACGGTGACCCCGTGGGCGGTGCTGCCGACGATGGTCAGGCCGGCGCCGGTCAGCCACTGCTTGACGGCGTCCTGCTGGGCCTGGGTGGCGCCGAAGCGCGCGGAGAACTGAGCCGGCGTCAGGAACTTGCCGTAGCCCGCGGAGTTCGGGTCGGAGACGGACTTGGCGTAGGCGTCGAGGCCGGCCGGGTCCTGACCCTGGTAGTAGACGGTGGCGGTGTACTCGGCAGCAGCCGAGGCGGCGCCCTGGTCCGCGGCGGCCGTGGCCCAGGCCGGGTGGCTGCCGGAGACGGCCTTGGCGGCCGGGGCCGGCGCGGCGGCGTTCGAGGGCGAGGCCAGCACGAGCGAACCGGAAGCGAGGGCCAGCGCGGCGGCGGCGACGGTCGCTATCCGGGCCCGCTGGACACGGGTGTGCTTCATGTCGTTGATGACGACTCCAAGGTGACGGTCCGTCAGAAGCGGGGGAGCACCGGTGCGCTTGAGGAACACGCGTTCTGCAAGACCCCCCGAGGCTGTTGTGTACACGGTGCGGGAAACAGCACGCAAGGGGTTGGAGTCGAGGAATTGACAACTGCCACCACTGGCAGTGGATGCAACATGGAATTAACGACGAACGGCGGGGTGAAGACGGCCGGTCGGCGGTGGACACACCCTCGGCAGGGATGCCCACCGCCGCACTGGGCTACGCCCGCCTCTTACCCGATTCACACCACCTGGTGCAGCCAGCGCACCGGGGCGCCGTCCCCGGCGTGGCGGAAGGGCTCCAGCTCGTCGTCCCAGGGCTTGCCCAGCAGCCGGGCGATCTCGCCCTCCAGGTCCACCCGGCCGCTGCGGGCGCGCAGCACCGCGGAGCGCAGCCGGTCCTCCGGGATCAGGATGTCCCCGTTCACCCCGGTCACCGCATGGAAGATGCCCAACTCCGGTGTTCCGCTGAAGCGTTCGCCCTCGATGCCGGGGGCCGGATCGGCGGCCACCTCGAACCGCAGCAGGTGCCAGCCGCGCAGCGCGGAGGCCAGCCGGGCGGCCGTGCCCGGCTCCGCCGTCCAGCACAGTTCGGCCCGCCACGCCCCGGGCGCGGCCGGCTGGCGGGTCCACTCCAGGCTCACCCGCGTGCCGAGCACCGCGGCCACGGCCCACTCGACGTGCGGGCACAGGGCACGCGGGGCGGAGTGCACGTACAGAACTCCACGAGTCGTCGTCACCGGACCTCCATTGCTGCTGCGAGGGTCGCCTTCCCCAGCGGCCTCGCCGAACGCAGTGTCAGTCCTGGTCCCACGGTGTCCCCGCGAGTTCCCCGTTCCACCACGAGGCCACCGTACCGCCCGGCAGGGCCCCGTGGGCGATCGTCCGGAGGAACCACCCGGACGGAGCGAGGAACCCGCCCGTACGGCCGAGAGCCCGCCTGGCAGATGGTCAGATCATCTGCCGGGCGGGCCCGTTCGGGGGGCTGGTCAGCCCAGGGTGAGCACCGTCATCGAGTACGCCGGGAAGGTCCTGGTGAACTCGCTGCCCAGACCGGTGACCGGGGTGGTCACCGGCACGATGTTGTCGGGTTGGGTGATGCTGTTGGTGTCCGTCGGCCGGGCCGAACTCACCACCGTGGCAGTGCCGGTGGCCGGGATGGCGCCGGCTCCGGTGAGGGAGACCTTGACCGGCTGGGCCGTGCCGTTCGGGTTGACCACGACGACGTAGATCTTCCCGGTCGTCGAGTCCCTGGTCACCACGGTGTTGAGGCCGCCGATACCGGCGTAGTCGGCGTTCAGCACCTGGTCGCCGTGGTTCTTCGCGAGCACCGACTGGACCCAGTAGCTGGGCGAGCCGTAGCTGGTGAGCGCGTCGAACCCGATCAGGTTGGTGTTCCACTGCACGCTGTTGACGTTGGCCAGCAGCGGCGCGTAGGCCTCCTGCGTGACCAGGTCGGAGTTGCGCATCAGGCCGGTGAGCCAGGAGGCGTCGCCCAGCGCGGCGTTGAGGTCCGGCGTCGGCTTGCCCTCCTGCGCGGCCCACTCGCCCACCATGATCTTCGTGCCGGTGGACCGGCTGTACGAGTCGAAGAGGTCGGCGTGCGCGTCCATCCAGGCCGGGGACTCGTAGTAGTGCAGGTCCAGCACGTCGGGGGTACGGGACTTGACCTCGGTGGTGGCCACCAGCTTGATGCTCGGGTACTTCGCCCGGATCGCGTCGTAGAACTGCGCGAAGCGGCCGTTGTCACCGTCGTAGCTGCCGGACTTGTCGAACCAGTCCTCGTTGCCGATCTCCACGTAGGAGATCTTGAACGGGGCCGGGTGGCCGTCCTCGGCGCGCTTCCTGCCCCACACCGTGTCCGTGGAGCCGGTGGCGTACTGGATCTCGTCCAGGGCGTCCTGGACGTACGGGCCGAGCTGGTCGACCGGCACGTGGGTGCCGTTCAGGTTGTAGCCGGCGTAGACCGCCAGCAGCGGCTCGGCGCCGACGGACTCCGCCCACTCCAGGTACTCCAGCAGGCCCATGCCGTCGGTGGACCAGTAGCCCCACGCGTCGTCCTGGTGGCCGGGCCGGGTCCAGACCGGGCCGATGGTGGACTTCCAGTCGAAGCGGGTGGCCAGGGTGTTGCCCTCGAGGTAGTTGCCGCCCGGCTCGCGGATGAACGAGGGCTTCAGACCCGCGATCTTCGCCATCAGGTCGGTCCGCAGACCGTTCCTGACGTTCTTGTAGGTGGGCGGGAAGAGAGAGACGTTGCTCAGCCAGACGCTGCGGGCGGCCTTGCCGCCGCGCACGGTCAGCACGAACCTGGCGTCCGAGGTGGCCGGGGCGTCCTGATCGGCCGTCAGCTTCACCTTGAACTGGTGCCAGGAGGTGCCGACACCGTCGTCGACCCGGCCGTGCGCGTAGACCGTGCCGTCGCCGCCGACGACCGAGACGTCCACCGGACCGTCGTAGGCGCTGTCGGACTTGGCGAAGAAGGACGCCTGGTACTGGCGGCCCGGCACCACCGGGATGCCCCAGAAGCCGCCGTTGGCGACGCCCGCCGCCTTCGCGCCGGCCGGAACGGTGACCAGCAGCGAGCGGGTCAGCGCCGTGTTGAGCCCGTTCGAGCCGTCCAGCGCGATGTCGGCGCCGCCGACCGCGGACCAGCCGGTCGGGCTGGTGGCGCTCGCCATCAGCGAGCGGTTCTGCAGCAGTTCGGCGTAGAGACCGCCCTCACCCGAGTGGTTGATGTCCTCGGTCATCACGCCGAAGAAGGTGGACGGCAACGCGTGCGCCGCCGTGCCCGCGTCGATGCTCAGCGTGCCGCCGGAGGTGCCGACGACGCTCTGCACCTCGTCCGCGGAGAGCGCGTGGTCGAACAGCTGCACCTCGTCCACGGCGCCGTTGGCGAAGTCCACGGGGTTGCCGCCGTAGAGGCCGCGGCCGATCGCCGTCCTGCCGCCCGCGTTCCAGCCGCCGCTGTACCCGGCGCTGCCCGCCTGGACGCCGTTGACGTACAGGTACAGCTTGCCGTTGGTGACGTCGTCCACGCCGACCAGGTGGTACCAGGTGCCGGCGGCCGGCGCGCCCGAGGCGTCCGCGTGCGTGGCCGCGGCCGAGGTGGAGTCGGAGGCGAGCCGGGTGAAGGCGAACCTGCCGGTGTCGGCCCGCAGTCCGAGGTAGTACCCGGAGACGTTGGAGCCGTCCACGCTGACGAAGGTCTGGTAGCCGGACGTGGAGTTGAGCTTGACCCAGGCCGCGACGGAGAAGTTGTGGGCGGTGTCCACGATCCCGCTGTCCGCGGTGGCGTTGCCGTCGGCGGTGCCGTCCAGGGTCAGCGCGTGCGCCCCGATCCGGCCCGGCGTGGCCCAGCCGGTTCCGGAGCCCAGGGTGGCGGTGTGCGCCCCGGCGGAGTCGGCGGCGGTGGTGCCGCTGCCCTCGTCGAAGCCCCAGTGCGCGGAGGTGTTCAGCGCGCCGACCTGATCACCCGTCAGCGCCGCCTGGTAGAACTGCACGTCGTCGACGGAGCCGTTGACGAAGTCCACCTTGCTGCCGCCGAACAGCCCGCGCCCGATGGCGGTGTGCCCGGTCGCCTGCCAGCCGCCGCTGTAGGCGGTGGACTCCTGCTTCACGCCGTTGACGTAGAGGGTGACCGTGCTGTTCGCGGTGTCGTAGACACCCACCAGGTGGTACCAGGTCCCGGTGGCCGGCGCGAAGCCCGCGTTGGCGATGGCCGAGGTGCCCGAGGTGGAGTCGCTGCCGAGCCGCGTGAACGCGAACTCGCCGGTGTCACCGCGCTGTTGCAGGTAGAAGCCGGAGACCTGGGAGCCGTCGATCGAGACGAAGGTCTGGTAGCCCGAGGTGCTGTTGAGCTTGGCCCAGGCGGAGACGGTGAAGCTCTTGGTGGTGTCGACGACCGGGGTGGGGATGTCGACGTTGCCGTTCACGGTCCCGTTGAGGGAGAGCGAGCCCGCGCCCACGTTCCCGGCGGCCCAACTGGCCCCGCTGCCCACGGTGCCGTCATGCCCGTTCCCCGACGAGTCCTTGGCGGTGGTCCCGGAGCCCTCGTCGAGCGTGTAGTGCGCCGCCACGGCGGGCGCGGTCGTGTCGGCGTTCGCCGCGCCGGTGACCGCCGTCACCCCGCCCACGAGCAGCGCTCCCGCGGCCAGGATTCCCAGTCCGCGCCTCTTCGTGAATGATCTGAACATGCCACCTTCCCTGACAAGATGAACCATGCAGACGTGCAGGGGCGCGGGGACTGCGCGGTCGACCCACTACGTCCGTAGCGGGACGGGCGCGCAGTTCCCGCGCCCCTGGTGGTACCGGCCGATCAGCGCCGTTTGTCGACGCTGCGTGCGCGGAGGCGGTCGGCGAGGATGGCGATGCCGAGGACGCAGCCGAGCACGATGTTCGTGTAGTTCGCGTTGATCTGAAGGGTCGTCAGGCCGTTGTTGATCAGCTCCAGCAGCACCGTGCCCGCCACGATGCCGAGGATCCGGCCCTGACCTCCGGTCAGGCTGACGCCGCCGATGACCGCCGCGGCGATGGCCGACAGCTCCCAGCCGACGCCGACGCCGCTGGCGGACCCGACCCCCATGCGGCCGAGCACCAGCATCGAGGCGAAGCCCGACAGCAGCGAGCTGGTCACGTACATCGAGATGACCCGCCGCTCGCCCCGGATACCGGCCAGCCGGGCCGCCTCCGGGTTGCCGCCGACCGCGTACACCTGGCGCCCCGCGTAGGTCCGCTCCAGGAAGAACCAGGCCGCGGCCGCGACGATCGCGAACAGCACCAGCGGGACCGGGATCTGGGCCAGGTACGTCTGTCCGACGTTGCCGAAGAACCCGGAGATGCCCACGATCGAGGTGCCCGACGTGATGGCCAGCGTCACGCCCTGGGCGACCGTGTAGGTCACCAGCGTCACCACGAAGGGCGGCATCTTCAGCCGTGTCACCGCGATGCCGTGCCAGAAGCCGACCAGGCCGGTGATGGCGAGGGTGGCCAGCACCGCCACGCCCGCCGGGAGCCCGGCGCGGACGTTGAACCAGGACATCAGGATCACCGACGTCCCCAGCAGCGCGCCCACCGACAGGTCGATGCCGCCGGTCAGGATGACCAGGGACTCGCCTATCGCGATCAGCCCGTACTGGGCCAGGTCGAAGCCCATGCCCTGCAGGTTGACCGCGCTGGCGAAGGTGTCGCGCGCCAGTGCCAGACCGATGAACACGGCCGCGCAGGCCGCCACCACGCCCACCTCGGGCGTCTCCACCAGCCTCCGCAGCAGCGGAGTTGCCGTGCCCGGCTCCCGCTTCGCGGGGGCCGGCGCCGTCTCCGTGCTCATGATGCCTGTGCCTCCATTGCCTGCGTGCCCGCCGCGGCGGTCATGATCAGTTCCTTGCTGAAGCGCTCGCGCGGCAGGTCCGCCACGATCCGGCCGTGGGCCATGACCACGATCCGGTGGCAGATCCACAGCAGTTCCTCCAGCTCCGAGGACGCGGCCAGCACCGCCAGCCCGTCCTGTGCCGCCTTGTCGATCAGCTGGTAGATCTCGGCCTTGGCGCCCACGTCCACGCCGCGCGTCGGCTCGTCCAGCAGCAGCAGCTTCGGCTCGGCGGCCAGCCACCGCCCGAAGATCACCTTCTGCTGGTTGCCGCCGGACAGGTCCCCGATCGGCTGCTCCTGCGAGTGCATGCGCACCCCCAGGTCCTTGACGATCTCCCGGGACCGCTCCTTGTCCGCCCTCGGCGTCAGCACCCCGCGCCGGGAGATCCGGCGCAGCACGGCCAGCGTGGCGTTCCACCGCACCGGGTGCTGCAGCAGCAGCGACTGCTCCTTGCGGTCCTCGGGCACCAGCCCGACGCCCGCCTCGACCGCGTCGGCCGGGTGCCGCGGACGGAACTCCTGACCGTCCAGCAGAACCGTTCCGCCGGTGCGGGGTTGGGCCCCCATGATGCTGTGCAGCAGTCGCGAGCGGCCGGAGCCCATCAGCCCGGCCACGCCCACGATCTCGCCGGCGCGCAGCTCCAGGTCCACCGGGCCGAGACCGTCCGCCGTCAGTCCGGAGACCTCCAGCACGGTCCGCTGCCCGGCGGGCGGCGGGGCGATGTCCGCCCGGGCCAGCTCGCTGCCGACCATCTCGCGGATCATCCGCTCCTCGGTCGCCTCCTCGGGGGTGAGGTCGGCGACCAGCTTGCCGCTGCGCAGCACGACCACCCGGTCGGCGATGTCCTGCACCTCGTCCAGACGGTGGCCGATGAACAGCACCACTCCCCCGCCCGCCGCGTGGCGGCGGGCCAGGTCCAGCACCTTCGCGGCCTCGACCGGCCCGAGGGAGGAGGTGGGCTCGTCCAGGATCAGCACCGTGGGCCGGTGGCCCCAGGCCTTGGCGATCTCGATCATCTGCCGCAGCGGGACCGGCAGCCGCTCCACCGGCCGGTCGACGTCGACGCCCTCGACGCCGATGTCGGCCAGCAGTTCGCGGGCCTCGCGGCGGGTGCCCGCGCGGTCGAACAGGGTGCGGCGCAGGATCCCGCCGCCCTCGGCGGCGCGGGTGCGCCGGCCGAGGAGCAGGTTCTCCGCCACGCTGAGCCGGCCCACCAGCGGGAACTCCTGGGCGACCAGGCTGACTCCGAGGGCCTGGGCGTGGTCCGGGCGGCCGCTGTGCAACGGCTGCCCGCCGATCAGGATCTCGCCCGCGGTGGCGGCGACGGTGCCGGAGAGCACACCCATCAGGGTGGACTTTCCGGCGCCGTTCTCGCCGACGACACCGACGATCTGACCTCGCCTCAGTTCCAGCTCGGGGATGTCCAGGACCGTCACCGGTCCGTAGCTCTTGCGCACCCCGCGCAGAGCGACGGTGACATCGGCGCTCATCGGGTCACCCGATGCCGAGCTGGGTGAGCTTGGACTGGAAGTCGCTCAGGTTGCCCTGGGTGACCACGCCGACGCCGGAGCTGAGCGTGGTGCCGTCGGACTCCAGGAACGGCTTGACGATGTTCAGCGTCGCGTCCTTGCCCAGCACCTTGAGCGCGGCCAGCAGGTAGGCGCCGGTGTAGCCCTGCTGGTACGGCGACTGGACGACGGTGGCCTGGATGACGCCCTGCTGGATGAACTTGAGCGTCTGCGCGTCCGAGTCGTCGGAGACGACCTTGACCTTGCCCGCCTTGCCCGCCGCCTGCACCGCCTGCGCGGCCGACGGGCCGTCGTAGGAGTACACGCCGTACAGGCCGTTGACGTTGGGGTCGGTCTGGATGGCGGTCTGCGCGTTGGTGAGCGCCTTGGAGGCGTCCATGTTGTCCGCGAGCTTGTTGACCACCTTGATGTCGGTGCCCTTGAGCGCGTCCTCGAAGCCCTGGATGCGCTGAACCGCGTTGGACGCGGTGAGCGAGCCGACCAGGACGACGACCTCGCCCTTGCCGCCGAGCGCGGCCTTCATGGCCTCGCCCGCCTTCTGCCCGGCGGTGTAGTTCGGGGTGCCCAGGTAGAGGGCGGCGCCGTCCTCGGGGGGCAGCGGGGAGTCGATCGCCAGCACCGGGATGCCGGCCGAATTCGCGGACTGGATGGGCGACTTGATGGCGGTCGGGTCGATCGCGGAGACCGAGAAGGCGGAGATGTTCTGGCCGCGCAGCGTCTGGATGATGGACAGCTGCTGGTCCAGCCGGCCGTTGGCCGGGGCCTGGTAGGTGCCCTTGACGCCGAGGTCGGACAGGCCCTTGTTGAAGCCGACCTTGCCCGCGTTCCAGTAGTCCACGGCCACGTTGACGACCATGGCCAGGTCCAGCTTCGACAGGTCCTTGCCCTGCAGCGCGGCCTTGAGGGCGGCGTCCAGCTTGGCCAGGTTGTCGTCGTTGAACTTGATGTCGCCCTGGATCGCGGGGGCGGCCGAGGCGGCGGAGGCCCCGCCCGACGGGGCGGTGTCGGTGCTGCTGCTGCCGGCGCCCTGCTTCGAGCAGGCGGTGGCGGTCAGAGCGAGGGCGGTGACGGCGGCCAGGGCGGCGGCGCGGAGACCTCTGTTGCGGAGGGAGAGAGCCGAGCGCATGTGTGGGTCCTCTTCTTCATCGAAGAAACACTGAACGGGTGGGACACGTGCGGGCGGTGCTCACAGCGGACGAATCGCGATCCACGCTTTGTGATCGCTAACAATTCGCGCTGTACGAACTCGTCTTCAGTTGTGGGTGGTTCCGTCGGTACGTGCCGAACGGTCCGGTCCGTACCGCTTCAGCGGGAGCCGGAGCTGCTCTGCCGCAGCACCAGTTCCGGGGTGACCAGGACCCGCTGGCGGGCCTGGCGACGGCGGGCAGGAGTACTGTCCTGCTGCTCGAGCTGTTCGACCAGGAGTTCCAGGCCGCGGCGGCCGAGCTCGCCGAAGTCCTGCCGCACGGTGGTGAGCGGCGGGGTCAGGTAGGAGGACTCGGGGATGTCGTCGAAACCGACGACGCTGACCTCGGCGGGCACCTTGCGGCCCCGCTCGTGCAGAGCGCGCAGGACGCCGAGCGCCATGTGGTCGTTGGCGCAGAAGACGGCGGTGACCTCCGGATCCTCGGCCAGGCGCAGGCCGGCCTCGTACCCCGAGCGCGCGCTCCAGTCCCCCGCGAGGGGTTCCGGGGTCGGCCGCTCCAGGGCCTCCAGCGCGGACTCCCAGCCGTGCCGGCGGGCCTGGGCGTCCAGCCAGTTGGCCGGGCCGGCGACGTGGTGCACGGTGCGGTGCCCGAGGTCCAGCAGGTAGCGGACCGCGAGCCGGGCGCCCGCCTCGTTGTCGACGGCCACCCCGGGCACCCGGGACTGCGCCCCGGCGCCGACGGCCACCACCGGGACCACGCTGCTCAGATGGGCGAGCGCGCCGACGGCGCTGGTCTGCGGGGCGATGACCAGCACGCCCTCGACGGCCTGGTCCCGCAGCCGGTCCACCGCCTCCTGGACGGAACGGCCGTCCAGGGAACGGAGACTGACGATGGAGACGAAGTAGCCGGCGCTGCGCGCGGCCTGCTCGATCCCGTAGAGCATCGAGGCCGGGCCGTACAGGGTGGTGTCGAAGCTGACCACCCCGAGCGTCTGCGACCGCCGGGTGACCAGGGTGCGCGCCGCGGTGTTGGGGCGGTAGTCCAGCTCCCGGATGGCGTTGAGCACCCGCTCCCGGGTCTCCTCCTTGACGTGCGGGCTGTCGTTCAGCACGCGCGACACGGTCTGGTGGGACACCCCGGCCAGCCTGGCGACATCCGCCATCACCGGCTGCCGTCCCCCGACGGCGTTCCCTGCGGGCACCTGGGCCTCCTGCCTGTTCCAGTGGATCTGCTGACGACACGCTACGCCCTGCAACCGGCGCGCTGTTTCCGTCGCGTTTCCGGGGTACTGCATTGTTAGCGTTCACATGACGCCCCGTCAACGGGTCGGGAGGGTCACGTTTCTGTTGCGGTCGGCACCGCCTTGACCCCGTGCCGCCGGAGGTACTCCCCGACCAGCCACGGCGCCAAGTCCCTGAGCAGCACGGACACTTCGGCCCGATCCGGCACCGGATCCAGCCCGAGCGCCGCCGCACGCGCCATCAGGCGGGCCCGGTCGGAGTAGTAGTCGCCGAAGATCGCCGCCTGGGACAGCAGGTCGCTGGTCCACCGCCCGTGCCGGGGCAGCACCAGGGCCATCCCGGTCCGCGTCAACCGCCGTCCCACGTCCCGGGCCAGGGCCGTCGTCACCCCGGCCCGCAGGCGCTCCTCCCAGCGCGGTAGCACCAGGTGCAGGTCCCCGTTGGTCTCCCGGGCGAGCAGGGATGTGGGGCGGTAGCGCGGCAGTTCGGCGCCCAGGTCCGGCCCGAGCAGCGGGGTGCACAGGCAGGCCGTGAACCAGCCGAGGTCGTAGCGCTCCAGGTCGCTGAGGAGGGTGGCCACGCCGAACAGCAGCACGCCCGCTCCGTCGATCTGAGGATGCGCGGCGTCGAGGACGTCCTCGAGCTCCCGCGCCGCCTCCCGGTCGGCGGGCGTGGGTTCCTGACGGAGCGCCAGCATGAGATCGAGGTCGGACCGCCCGGGCCGAGTGGCACCGCGCGGGATGCTGCCGTAGACGTACGCACTGTGCAGCCGGCCGCCCGGGAAGCGCCGCGGGATCTCCTGGCGGGCTGCCGCCACGACCGGACGGAACTCGGGCTGCACCCGGTCCAGTGACCCTTCGCGCTCCAGATGCATGCGGGTCACCCTGCCAGGGCAGGCCGAGGGGGGCCACCGGATTCCGCCCCGGTGGCCCCCGGTCTCCGGCGCGGGCGCAAGCGGGTACAGCGCGCGGCCGGGGACAGCACCCGTGCAGGGGTGCGGCTAGAGGAGGCGGATGACGTTCCAGGAGAGCGGCGCCAGGGTGGCCCGCAGGACGCCGTCGGAGAGGGCCGTGCCGTCCTGGGGGCGGGGGACGACCCGGTCGGGGTCCGCGAGGGTGTTCCGGGCGTCGGGGTCGGCGTCCGTGAGGACGGTGTGCTCCTGGACCGCCGACAGCCCGCAGCCGCGCAGGGCGACCTCCAGGGGCAGCTCCGCGTCCTGGCTGCGGTTGACGGCGAAGACCGTCACCGCGCCCGTCTCCGGGTCGCGCACGGCCGTCGCGTGCAGCAGCGGGACCTCGCCGAACTTCTCCGTCCGGTACGTGGGGCTGTCCACCTCCACGCGCAGCACCTCGCCCCGCCCGTACCGGGACGCCGCCGCGAAGGGGAAGAACGTGGTCTGCCGCCAGGCCGGCCCGCCCGGCTCCGTCAGGATGGGCGCGATGACGTTGACCAGCTGCGCCAGGCAGGCCACCTTGACCCGGTCCGCGTGCCGCAGCAGCGCGATCAGCAGCGAGCCGAAGACCACCGCGTCGGTGACGCTGTAGTTGTCCTCCAGCAGCCGCGGCGCCTCGGGCCAGTCCAGGGGCTCGTCCGCCGTCTGCTGCTGGTGCCGGGTCAGGTACCAGACGTTCCACTCGTCGAAGGAGATGTGGATGCGCTTCTTCGACTTCAGCCGCGCGCCCACCGCGTCGCACGTGGCGACCACGTTCTCGATGAAGGACTCCATGTCCACCGCCGAGGCCAGGAAGGAGTCCCGGTCGCCGTCCAGCTCCTCGTAGTAGGCGTGCATGGAGATGAAGTCGACCTGGTCGTAGGTGTGTTCCAGCACCTCCGACTCCCAGGCCCCGAAGGTGGGCATGCCCTGGCCGGAGGAGCCGCAGGCGACCAGTTCCAGGTCCGGCTCGATCATCCGCATCGCGCGGGCCGTGGCGGCGGCGAGCTTGCCGTAGTCCGCGGCGCTCTTGTGGCCGATCTGCCACGGGCCGTCCATCTCGTTGCCCAGGCACCACATCCGGATCCCGAAGGGGTCCTTGTCCCCGTGCGCGATCCGGCGGTCCGACAGCTCGGTGCCGCCGGGGTGGTTGGCGTACTCCTGCAGCTCCAGCGCCTCGGCCACGCCGCGGGTGCCGAGGTTGACCGCCATCATCGGCTCGGCCTCGGGGCCCAGCTCCCGCAGGAAGCCGATGAACTCCGACAGTCCGAAGGCGTTGGTCTCGGTCGAGCGCCACGCGGGCTCCAGCCGGCGCGGGCGCTGCTCGACCGGGCCGACGCTGTCCTCCCACTTGTAGCCGGAGACGAAGTTGCCGCCCGGGTAGCGGATCGCGGTGACGCCGAGCTCGCGGATCAGCTCCAGCACGTCCGTGCGCAGGCCGGCCGCGTTCGCGCGGGGGTGGCCGGGCTCGTAGATGCCGGTGTAGACGCAGCGGCCCAGGTGCTCGACGAAGGAGCCGAACAGCCGCGGGTCCACGGTGGCGACCGTGAAGGCGGGGTCGAGGGTGAATCGGGCCGAGGGGTTCTCGGAGGAGGACACGGGGGGCCTTTCTGACTGTCTCTCAGCTGCTGTTCCCACGGAGCGGCCCGGGCCCCCTCGGGGACCGGGCCGCGGTTGGGTCAGAGACCCTGTGCCAGACGGTAGTAGGCCTGGTTCCAGCGCAGCTCCTGGGTGAAGCGGCGGACGGTGGTGTCGGCGTCGATCAGCGCCAGCTCGGTGCCGGTCATCTCGGCGAAGTCGTACAGCTCGGCCGAGCCGACCGCCGTGGACAGCACCGTGTGGTGCGGGCCGCCGGCCGTGAGCCATGCCTCGGCGGAGGTCTCCAGCGAGGGGCGCGGGGCCCACACGGCCCGCGCCACCGGCAGCGCAGGCAGCGGCTGCAGCGGCTCGACGACGTCGATCTCGTTGGCCACCAGCCGGAACCGGTCGCCCACGTCGGCCAGGCCGACGACCACCGCCGGGCCGGTCGCGGCGTCGAAGACGAGCCGGACCGGGTCCTCGCGGCCGCCGATGCCCAGCGGGTGGATCTCGCAACTGGGCTGCGCGGACGCGATGCTGGGGCAGACCTCCAGCATGTGCGCGCCCAGGATCAGCTGCTGACCGGGCGTCAGGTGGTAGGTGTAGTCCTCCATGAAGGACGTGCCGCCGTCGCGGCCCTCCCCCATCGCCTTGAGCGTGCGCACCAGCGCGGAGGTCTTCCAGTCGCCCTCGCCGCCGAAGCCGTAGCCGTCGGCCATCAGCCGCTGCACCGCCAGGCCCGGCAGCTGGCGCAGCCCGCCCAGGTCCTCGAAGTTGGTGGTGAACGCCTTGAAGCCGCCCTCGGTCAGGAAGGTCCGCAGGCCCGCCTCGATCCGCGCCGCGTAGCGCAGCGAGTCGTGCCGCTCCCCGCCCGCGCGCAGCTCGGCCGCGACGGCGTAGCGCTCCTCGTACTCCTTGACCAGCGCGTCGACCTCGGCGTCCGAGGCCGCGTCGACGACCTCGACCAGGTCGTTGACGCCGTAGGTGTTGACGGAGACGCCGAAGCGCAGCTGCGCCTCGACCTTGTCGCCCTCGGTCACGGCCACGTCGCGCATGTTGTCGCCGAAGCGGGCCAGCTTGAGGCTGCGCAGCTCCGCCCGGCCGGCCGCGGCCCGGGCCCACACGCCGATGCGCCGGGCCACCCGCGGGTCGCTGACGTGGCCGGCCACGGTCTTGCGGGGCACGCCGAGGCGGGCCTGGATGTAGCCGAACTCCCGGTCGCCGTGGGCGGCCTGGTTGAGGTTCATGAAGTCCATGTCGATGGAGTCCCAGGGGATCTCGACATGCGACTGGGTGTGCAGGTGCAGCAGCGGCTTGTTCAGGACGTCCAGGCCGGATATCCACATCTTCGCCGGGGAGAAGGTGTGCATCCAGGCGATGACGCCGATGCAGTCGTCGACGGAGTTGGCCTCCAGCATCACCCGGCGGATCGCCGCCGCGTCGGTGAGTACCGGCTGCCACACCAGCTCCGCCGCCAGCTCGCCGCTCGCGCGCAACTGCTCGGCGATGGCCTGGGACTGTTCGGCGACCTGCCTCAGGGTGTCCTCACCGTACAGGTGCTGACTTCCGGTCAGGAACCAGACCTGACTCATGCTTCGACTCCCTGGGGCTCGATGGGCTGCTGGGCGGCCTGCTGGCCGTAGACGTTCTGGTAGCGGTCGTAGAGCTTGTCGATGTCGGCCTGGTCCAGACGGGCCACCGGCCCGAGCTGCCGGGCCAGGTGCACGGTGCGGGCCACGTCCTCGCACATCACCGCGGCCTTGACGGCGGCCTTGGCGTTCTTGCCGATGGTGAACACGCCGTGCTGGCGCATCAGCACCGCGGGCGAGCGGTGGCCCTTGAGGGTGGAGACGATGCCCTGGCCGATCGAGTCGTCGCCGATCAGCGCGAACGGGCCGACCGGGATGTCGTCGCCGAACTCGTCCCCCATCGCGGTGATCGCGCACGGGATCGGCTGGGCGACGGCCGACCAGGCGGTGGCGTACGGGGAGTGGGTGTGCACCACGCCGCCGACCTCCGGCATGTTGCGGTAGACGTACGCGTGCGCGGCCGTGTCCGAGGAGGGGGACAGCGTCCCCTCGACCAGGTTGCCGTCCAGGTCCGCGACGATCATCTTGTCCGGCGTCAGGTCGTCGTAGGAGACGCCCGACGGCTTGATGACCATCAGCTCGTGGCCCGGCACCCGCGCGCTGACGTTGCCGCTGGTCCAGGCGACCAGGCCCCAGCGCAGCAACTCGGCGTGCAGTGCGCAGACTTCGGCCTTGAGTGCGTCCAGGCCCGGAATGTCCAGGCTGCTCATCCCTGTCCCCTCCCCCGGTCGCGCAGGGCGCGCAGCCGGTGCATCGCGTCGGAGCCGCCGCGGCCGAAGTGGTCGTGCAACTCCCGGTACTCGGCGTAGAGCGCGTCGTAGGCGTCGGCCCGCTCGCCGTCCGGCGTGTAGACGGCGCGCCGGATGGAGCCCATCGCCGCCGAGGCCGCCTGGATGTCCGGGTACACCCCGGCGGCGACCGCGGCGTGGATCGCGGAGCCCAGCGCTCCGCCCTGTTCCGAGCCGATCACGTTGACCGGGCGGCGCAGCACGTCGCTGTAGATCTGCATCAGGAAGGCGTTCTTCGGCAGACCGCCGGCCACGGTGAACTCGGTCACCGGGACGCCCGACTGCTCGAAGGCCTCCACGATGGTGCGGGTGCCGAAGGCGGTGGCCTCCAGCAGCGCCCGGTAGATCTCCTCCGGGCGGGTGTCCAGCGTCAACCCGACGATCAGCCCGGACAGGTGATGGTCCACCAGCACCGAGCGGTTGCCGCTGTGCCAGTCCAGCGCCACCAGGCCGTGCGCGCCGACCGCCTGCCGCGCGGCCTTCTCGGTCAGCAGCTGGTGCCCGCTGATGCCGCGCTCGCGAGCCTCACGGGCGTAGTCCTCGGGCAGCGCGGTGCGCACCGCCCAGGCGAAGATGTCGCCGACACCGGACTGGCCGGCCTCGTAGCCCCACAGCCCCGGCACCACACCGCCGTCCACGACCCCGCACATGCCCGGCACCTCGGCCAGCCGGTCGGAGTTCATGATGTGGCAGGTCGAGGTGCCCATGATCGCGAGCATGTGGCCGGGCTCCAGAGCCCGGGCGGCGGCGTTGGTGACGTGGGCGTCGACATTGCCCACGCTGACCGGAATGCCCTCATTCAAACCGGTCCACGCCGCCGCCCGGACGCTCAGACCCCCCGCCTTCCCGCCGAGCGGGGACAGGGGAAACTCCAGCTTCCCGGTGAAGTCCGCGAACTCCGGGTTCAGCGCCGCCAGGTACTCCCGGCTCGGCCACTGCCCGTCCTGCCGGATGCCCTTGTAGCCGGCGGTGCAGGTGTTGCGGTTCTCCGCACCCGTGAGCTCCCAGACGATCCAGTCGGCCGCCTCGATCCAGCGTTCGGCGGCCCGGTACAGCTCCGGGTCCTCCTCCAGCAGCTGCAGCGCCTTGGCGTACTGCCACTCGCTGGAGATCTTCCCGCCGTAGCGCGGCAGCCAGCTCTCCCCCCGCTCCGCCGCGAGCGCGTTGATCCGGTCGGCCTGCGCCTGCGCGGAGTGGTGCTTCCACAACTTCGGGTAGGCGTGCGGACGTCCCTCGTAACCCGGCACCTCGCACAGCGGCTTCCCGTCCGCCGTGGTCGGCAGCACGGTGCACGCGGTGAAGTCGGTGCCGATGCCGACCACCTGATCCGGCGTCACCCCGGCCAGCTCAAGCGCCTTCGGCACCGCGTACCGCAGCACGTCGCGCCAGTCGTCCGGCACCTGCAGGGCCCAGTCCGGCGGCAGCTGCTCACCGGTCGCGGGCAGGGTGTGCTCCACCGCCCCGTAGCGGTACTCGTGGACAGCCTCGCCCAGCTGGGCGCCGTCGGCCACGGAGACGACCACGGCACGCCCGGACAGCGTCCCGAAGTCCACACCGACAGTGACGCGGAGCCCGGGCTCGGACACCGCGTCCAACGGCTTGTTAACGCTCACAATCGACTCACAATCAGCACTCCGGCAGACCGGTGGGGAGTGGGTGCGGGACTAATTGTTAGCGTTCACATTTGCTTGACGTCAAGGGTTAGGACAGAACTCGGCGGCGGGACCGGGCGATCCGCACCCGGTCCCGCCTGCTCCGGAGCGGAATCAGCCGGCCAGCCGGACCAGCATCTTGCCGGTGTTCTCCCCGCGCAGCAGGCCGAGGAAGGCGTCCAGAGTGTGCTCGAAGCCGTCCACCACGGTCTCCTCGTGGCGCAGCCGGCCCTCGCCCAGCCAGCCGCCGACCTCCTGGACGAACTGCGGCTGCAGGTCGTAGTGGTCCCCGACCAGGAAGCCCTCGATCCGTCCCCGGGTCTGGATCAGCCGGGCCAGGTTGCGCGGCCCGGCCGGCGGCTCGGTCGCGTTGTACTGCGAGATCATGCCGCAGACGGCGATCCGGCCGTGCAGGTTGAGCGCGCCCAGGGCCGCCTCCAGGTGCTCGCCGCCGACGTTGTCGAAGTACACGTCGATGCCGTCGGGCGCGGCCTTGGCGAGTTGCTCGGCCACGGGGCCGTCCTTGTAGTTGAAGGCGGCGTCGAAACCGTACTCCCCGAGCAGCTTGGCCACCTTCTCGTCCGACCCGGCGCTGCCCACGACCCGCGAGGCGCCCTTGAGCTTGGCGATCTGGCCCACCATGCTGCCGACCGCGCCCGCCGCGCCGGAGACGAACACGACGTCGCCCTCCTTGAGCGCGGCGGTGCGCAGCAGTCCGGCGTAGGCGGTCAGGCCGGTCATCCCGAGCACGCTCAAGTAAGCGCGAAGCGGGGCGAGTTCCGGGTCCACCTTGACGGCGGTGGCGGCCTTGAAGGTCGACCACTCGCGCCAGCCGAACCAGTGCACCACCTGGTCGCCCGGGGCGAAGCCCTCGGCCTTCGACGCCACCACGCGGCCGACGGCCGCGCCGTGCATCACCTTGCCGAGCTCGAAGGGCTCGGCGTAGGACTTGGCGGACGACATGCGGCCCCGCATATAGGGGTCGACGGACAGGTACTCGTTGCGGACCAGCACCTCGCCCTCGGCCGGCTCCCGGACGGGCGCCTCCACGAGCGCGAAGTTCTCCGGCGCGGGCCAGCCGACGGGGCGGCTGACCAGGTGCCACTCACGTCCGGTGGCGGGGATGGTGACGTCCGTCATGACGTGCACTCGCTTCCTGTGTTCCTCGTGTTCGGGGGTGGGCCTGTCGGCATTTCCTTGATGTCATCAAGGACCGGCACCCCACCTTCACGCAGATACTTAATGGTGTCAAATATTCAGGTCGGCTGCCGTACCCTGGCAGTCATGTCGCAGCATGCCGAACCCGCCGTCGCGGACCAGCTCACCCTGGACGTGGTGGACCTGATGGCCACTCTCGTCTCCGCCTTCCACAAGGAGTACGAGGAGGCGGCCGGTGCACGGTCGCTGACGGGGGCTCAGGCAAAGGTGCTCGCGCTGCTGCGCCGCGGACCGATGCCGATGCGGCGGATAGCGCACACGATGAGCTGCGAGCCCTCCAACATCACCGGCATCGTCGACCGCCTGGAGGCCCGCGGCCTGGTGGAGCGCCGCCCGGACCCGGAGGACCGCCGGGTCAAGCTCGTCGCCGCCACCGACGCCGGCGCGGCGGCGGCCGCGGAACTGCGCGGATCCCTCTCCTTCGCGCGCGAGCCCCTGGCCGCGCTGTCCCCCGAGGAGCGGGTGCAACTGCGCGGGCTGCTCCGGCGCATGGCGGAGCGGGCGAACGGGGAGGGATGAACACGGTTGGGAGCAAAGCCGCAGGTGACCCCGGATCGACGGAGTCATCCCAAAGCGGAACCCGGCGTGCCTGCACTGCGTCTCAACAGCTATGCTGCGGCGAGCGGCCCTGATCCGGGCCGCTCGTGCTGATGTACGAGCTGTACGAGAGGAAGCACGAGACCCGGGGCGGTAGCTCAGCCGGTTAGAGCAGGGGACTCATAATCCCTTGGTCGTGGGTTCGAGTCCCACCCGCCCCACCAGTCGGCAGCGGCGTCACGTGTGCGCCGCGCCGCGTGCGCTGTATGGCGTGGCGCGAACAAGCGCTATGAACGCTAGCGGAACGCCCCGCCCGGTCATGCACCGGCGGGGCCTTTTTCACCCGTTCGGGGCCGGGGACGGCTGTTTGACGAGACGTCAGAGGATCGGGGGATGCGCCGTCCCGTTCTGGGGCGGGGGTCGGTGCGGTGGGTGTGCGATTGCTGCCGCGGTGCTCGGTTTCGTCGTTGCGGGGTGGGGCGGTGTGGGTGGCTGGTGTCTGTTCGCGGGTCTCGCCGTAGCCGGCCGGTGCGACGGGGCGGCCGGGGATCATCTGCAGCGGCTGGTCGTCCAGCCCCGCGAGGAGGTGGAGTTCGAGGGCTTCAGCCGGCGCCGGTGCCGGGTGACCGCGACGAGGGCGTCGATCCGGCCCGCATCCGAGAGCTCCGACCCGAACAGGCCGCCAGCGCGGCGGAGGTGCCAGGTCCGGGCACCTCCTCCGCCAGACCCTCCGCGATGGGATCTCCCGGCTGCGCCGGGATGCAGTGGGCGCCCGGCTCGCCCGCCACGCCGCTGACCCCGTCGATGACGGGGCCCCGGTCGGGTGTCCCGGGCGCGGGGTCGACCGCTTCCGGCATCATCACGGCCATGAGCACCCCTCCCCCACCCCACCCCGCGCCCCGGCACCCGTCCCCTTCCCCCCGCGCTGCGGCTGCGGCTGCGGCCGACAGCCTCGCGGGGCTCGTGCTCGGCGATGCGTTCGGGGAGAGCTGGTTCCTTCCCTCCGAGCTGTTCGACACCGCCGACGCGCTCTGCGCCGCACGGGAGTTGAGGCCCGGTCCCTGGCCGTGGACGGATGACTCGGCGATGGGCGGGGTCCTCTACCGCCACCTGCTCCGCCATGGCGAGGTGAAGCAGGACGAGCTCGCGCGCGACTTCGCCGCCGAGTACGCCCGGGACCCCGACCGGGGCTACGGGCCGTCCATGCACCGCGCGTTGAGGCAGATCGGGGAGGGCGACGACTGGCGCGCCGTGACCGGCGCCGTCTTCTCCGGGCAGGGATCGCTGGGCAACGGCGCAGCCATGCGCGTGGGACCGCTCGGCGCCTGGTTCGCGGACGAG
Source organism: Streptacidiphilus monticola (assembly GCF_042658505.1). NCBI lineage: Bacteria > Bacillati > Actinomycetota > Actinomycetes > Kitasatosporales > Streptomycetaceae > Streptacidiphilus > Streptacidiphilus monticola. The sequence continues at coordinate 195,740 of NZ_JBHSQJ010000010.1, forward strand.
GATCTCGGCACCGTGGCCGAGCAGGCGCGGCTCTCGGCCGAGGTGACGCACGCTCACCCCGAGGCAGCTGCCGGGGCGGTCGCCGTGGCGGTGGCGGCCGCCCTGTGCGCACGGCGGCGGCCGGATGTTCGCCGCGCTGCCCAAGGCACGGACGGCGCACCGGAGTTCCTCACCGAGGTGGCCCGCCACCTCCCTCCCGACAGCGACGTCCGCTCGGGCCTGACGGTCGCCGCCGCGCTGCCCGTGGGGACCTCCGTCCGGCACGCCGCGGCCGTGCTGGGCTCCGGCGTCCGGCTCACCGCGCCGGACACGGTCCCCTTCGCGCTGTGGGCCGCAGCGGCCGAGCCGACGGACCTCGTCGCGACGCTGTGGCGTACCGTCGCCGGCTGGGGCGACCGGGACACCACGTGCGCCATCGCCGGAAGCGTCGTCGCCGCGGGCACGGGTCTCGCCGGGGTTCCCGACACCTGGCGCGAGGCGCAGGAGCCTTTCCCCACCGGGTGACCGCCGGCCCGGCTCGACCCACCCCGCCTCAACGAGTCGTCCAGGCCCCGCCGTTGACGTGGATGGTCTGACCGGTGATGTGGCGGGCGCCGGGCGAGGCGAGGAAGAAGGCCGTGGCGGCGATGTCCTCGACCGACCCGGCGCGCTTGTCGTGGGTCTCAGCGATCAGCGCCGCATGCCGCTCGGGCGAGACGCCGCCGACTCCCGCGAAGAACTGCGTGCCCGCGATGTAGCCCGCCGAGATGACGTTGCACGTCACGCCACGCGGGCCGAGGTCCGCCGAGAGGGCGGCGTTCCAGGCCGCGAGGGCGGCCTTCGCCGCGCCGTAGGAACCGCCGCGGCGCTCCGCGCCGATGGAGCCGATGCTGATGACCGTGCTGCCGGGGACCAGCCGCTCCCGGTAGGCGGAGGTCGTGAGGACGGCGGTGAACAGGTTGGCGTCCAGGTCGGCCCGCCACTGGGCGGCGACGCGTTCCAGTTCGGCGCCCGGCCCGGCATCCGATTCGGCACCGGCCGCCGGGCGGCCCAAGCCACCGGCCGCGTTGACCAGGACGTCGACCGCGGGCAGCTCCGCGACGAGCCTGGCGACCGCAGCCGGATCGGCCGCGTCGCAGACGACGCGCCGGACGTCGGGTCCGAGTTCCTTCGCCGCCGCTGCCAGCCGCGCCTCCGTCCGGCCGGTGATGACGACCTGGGAGCCTTCGCGCGCGAAGTGGCGGGCGACGGCGTGGCCGATACCGCTGCTGCCGCCGGTGACGAGAACGATGCGGGCCATGGAAAACACGAATCCCTTCAGCTGCCGTCCACGTGGATGCTTCTCCGAGGAGGAGACCATCCTTGCGGACATCCGTGCTGAAGGGATGAGGACGCAGGCCACGCCGCCTGCCGATTCTGGCTCCCCCAATTGGACTCGAACCAATAACCTGCCGATTAACAGTCGGCTGCTCTGCCAATTGAGCTATGGGGGACTGATCCGCCTGCCGCCACCACGCCTCGCGGCGACCGGCATCGGCACTCGGGAGCCGCTGAAGCGGCAGCTCCCCCAATTGGACTCGAACCAATAACCTGCCGATTAACAGTCGGCTGCTCTGCCAATTGAGCTATGGGGGATCGAACCGAGCTCCTGCCACCGGCGTCGGCGGCCCTTGCTGCGGGTCATACATTAGCGCACGTGGGGGGGTGCTCCGCCAATCCGTTGTCCGGGGGCCCGTGTGACCGCGGCACGGACGGGGTAGGCGGCCGTGTGGTCCACCCGTTCGGCGCGGCGCGAAGCGCCGCTGACCGCACGCCTCATAGGCTCTCAGAGGCACAAGGCCGGCAGCACAGGCGGCATCGCCGCCCGAGCCGTACGGACCACCAGCAGCACAGACCACCGGCACACGGAACGGGAAGGGGTGAAGGGCATGCGCAGGCTCGCCTTCATCGCGGGGCTCGGCATCGGGTACGTGCTCGGCACGCGCGCCGGGCGGGAGCGGTACGAGCAGTTGGCCCGGACCGCGCGCGATCTCTCGCAGACCCAGGCGGTGCAGTCCGCCGCGGCGAGCGCCAAGCAGGCGGCCGGGACGGCGGCGAACAAGGTCGGCCAGGCCGTCGCCGACAAGGTGGGCGACCGGATCCCCTCCTCGGTGGCGGACCGTATCCCCTACCTGAACGGGCGTCAGGCCGTCCACGAGAACGACTGGGACAGCGGCCGCATCTGACCGATGCACCCCGCGCCGGGGTGGGCTATGAGGCATGATCTCTCGCATGGCCATCGTCGCGGGAATCGACTGCTCGACCCAGTACACCAAGATCGTCGTCTGCGACTCCGACACCGGCGAAGTGCTGCGCGAGAACCGTGCCCCGCACCCCGGTGTGCCCGCAGGTACCACCCCGGCCGAGCTGGATCCGCAGGCCTGGCTGCGGTCGCTCGGCGCAGCGGCCGAGGGCGGCCTGCTGGAGGGCATCCGCGCCATCGGCGTCAGCGCGCAGCAGCAGGGCGTGCTCGGGTTGGACGCGGGGGGCGTACTGGTCCGTCCGGCCTTGCTGCGGCACGACCCGCGCGCCGCCGGGGCCGCGCGCAGCCTGGTCGACGAGCTGGGCGGGGCCGCCGCCTGGGCGCAGGCCGTCGGCAGCGTCCCGCTGGCGTCGTCCCCGGTGGCCAAGCTGCGCTGGATCGCCGAGAACGAGCCCCAGCACGCCGCCCGCATCGCGGAGGTGCTGCAGCCGCACGACTGGCTGGTCTGGCAGTTGCTGGGCGGCTCCCACGCCCGGACCACGGACCGCGGCGACGTCTCCGGCACCGGCTACTGGTCCCCCGCGACCAAGGAGTACCGGACCGACCTGGCGGCTCTGGCGCTCGGCCACGAGCCCCGGCTGCCCACCGTCCTCGGGCCCGCCGACCCCGCCGGGCACAGCCCGGAGGGCCTGCTGATCTCCGCGGGCACCGGCAGCCCCATGGCCACCGCGCTGGGCCTGGGCCTGCTGCCCGGCGACGTGATGATCTCGCTGACCGCCAACGGCACGATCCACCTGGTGCTGGACGAGACCTCGGCCGGGGCCGTCACCGAGTTGGGCGACCCGGCCGTGTCGGTCTTCGCGGACGCGACGGGCCGCCAGTTCCCCCAGGTGATGACGCTGAACGCGGCGCGGGTGCTGCGGGCCACCGCGCTGATGCTCGGCACCGACCTGCAGGGGCTGTCCGAGCTGGCGCTGCGCTCGACGCCGGGCTCGTACGGGCTGGTCCTGCTCCCCTTCCTCGACGGCGAGCGCACGCCCGCCCTTCCCCATGCGGCGGGAACGCTGGCGGGGCTGCGCGTCGAGTCGATGAAGCCGGAGCACCTGGCCCGCGCCGCCGTCGAGGGGATGCTGTGCAACCTGGCGGACGCCCTCGACCTGCTGCGCGGACGCGGGGTGACGGTGCGTCGGATCTTCCTGACCGGTGCGGCGTCCCGGCTGCCGGCGGTCCAGCAGGTCGCCGTCCAGCTCTTCGGCGTCCCGGTGGTGGTCCCGGCGCAGGGCGACTACGCCGCGCTGGGCGCGGCGCGGCAGGCGGCCTGGTCGCTGGCGCAGACCGGGGAGCCGCCGGTGTGGGCGCTGCCGCAGGAGCCGTTGACGGTCCAGCCGGGTGAGGACGCCGCGCTCGGCGCGGCGGTGCGCCAGCAGTACGCCTCGGTCCTGGGGCAGACCCACCCGGAGCTCAAGTCCCCCTGACCGCAACGGTACTGACCCCCGTTCAGCTCACCGCGGCGGTCAGTCGAAGTCGAGGTAGCCGCGGAGCTGGTCGGCGAAGGCGTGGTCGCGCAGCTTGTTGAGCGTCTTGGACTCGATCTGCCGGATCCGCTCCCGCGTCACGCCGAAGAGCCGGCCGATCTCCTCCAGCGTTCGCGGCCGTCCGTCGGCCAGGCCGTAGCGCAACTGGACGACCTTGCGCTCGCGCTCGCCGAGCGTGGACAGCACGGCCTCCAGGTGCTCGCGCAGCAGCAGGAACGCCGCGGACTCGACGGGCGAGGCGGCGTCGCCGTCCTCGATCAGGTCGCCGAGCGCGACGTCGTCCTCCTCGCCCACGGGCGCGTGCAGCGAGACGGGTTCCTGGGCCAGCCGCAGCACCTCGCAGACGCGCTCCTCGGGCAGGTCGAGGGTGGCGGCGACGGCGGCCGTCGTGGGCTCGGTGCCCTGCTCCTGGAGCAGCCGCCGCTGGACCCGCACCACGCGGTTGATCAGCTCGACGACGTGGACCGGGACCCGGATGGTGCGGGCCTGGTCCGCGAGAGCCCGGCTCATGGCCTGGCGGATCCACCAGGTGGCGTAGGTGGAGAACTTGTAGCCGCGGGCGTAGTCGAACTTCTCGACGGCGCGGATCAGCCCGAGATTGCCCTCCTGGACCAGGTCCAGCATGGTCAGGCCGCGGCCCACGTACCGCTTGGCCACGGAGACGACGAGGCGCAGGTTCGCCTCGATCAGGCGGCGCTTGGCCATCCGGCCGAGGACGACGAGCTGGTCGAGCTCGTCGGCGAGGCGGGGGTCGAGCCGGGGATCGAGGCCGCCGCCGTGGCGGTCGGAGCCGTCGAGGTGGCGGGTCAGGTACTCCTCGGCGAAGAGGCCGGCCTCGACCTGGCGGGCGAGCTCGACCTCCTCGGCGGCGGTGAGCAGGGGGATCCGCCCGATCTCGCGCAGGTACTGGCGGAACAGGTCCGCGGCCGGTCCGGTGGGCTCGTCGAGCGCGGCGGCGGAAGGGACCTCCTCGGCGGTGAGGTCCTCCGGGGTCGGCTCGGGCGGTTCGGGGGGCTCGGGCGGTTCGGGGGGC
>NZ_JBHSQJ010000011.1:0-11708 GCF_042658505.1 Streptacidiphilus monticola
GGCGCTGGCTCCCGCGGTGTCGAGGGAGATGAGTTCGTCCAGCCACAGGTGGAACGGGCGGCGCTTCTTGGCGGGGAGGTCGGTGCGGGACAGGCCGGCGCGGAACAGGTCGCGCAGCAGGAGGTTGACCAGGAGGCGTTCGGTGGGGCCGGTGCCGGCCAGGCACACCCACACGATGCGGCGCCGGTCCATCGCGGTGCGGGCGTTCCAGCGGCCGGTCGGCGCCCCGAGGAAGGCGCGGGTGACGGGGTTGGCGGCGAGGCGGTCGAGGGGGTTGAGGACGGTGGCGAAGGCGTCGTCGCCGTAGGCGGTGAAGCTGCTGGTCCACCACGCCCGCGCGGGGTCGGGGAGGCGTTCCAGCACGGCGTCGCGGAAGGCGGGGTCGGTGAGCAGGGGGCGGATCTGGAACACGGTGGCCTGCGCCTGCGCCTGGCCGGCGGCAACCGCCTGCCGGTTGGCCTCGACCAGGGCTTCGGTGGCCTTGGTCAGGATGGTCAGGGCCCGGGGGTGGGACTGGTCGTCCCAGCCGAGCACCGCGGCGAAGCCGTCGACGACCGCCCGCACCGCCTCGTCCGGCTTCTGGCCGCCGTCCAGGCCCAGGGGATTCCATGACGGCACCCTTGCCTGGTCGTCGGCGCCGGTCAGGTCGATGCGCCAGACCCGGTCGCGCAGGTCCTCGTGGGCGAGGTAGGGGGCGGCCTGGGTCCAGGAGTCGCCGTGGGGGTCGAGGAAGAACACGCCCTGCCCCGCGGCGGCGACGGCGATCGCCTGCACGAGGGCCCTGGTGGTCTTGCCGTAGAACGACTTGCCCACGCTGATGGAGAACAGCGTCTCCTCCAGCGGGGAGGCGATCAGCCGGGACGCACCGTCCGGGCCTCGGTGCCAGCCGTGGGGCATCAGCGGCTCACCCAGCGCGTACTCGGGGACGGTGCCCGGAGTGATCGGCACCCGGCAGTGGACCGTCGCGGGCTTGAGCAGCCCGCCGATCTCGGCGATGTTCAGCCAGGAGTCGCCGCGCGGCGCGAACACGCCGCCGGCCCAGCGCCGGTCGAAGCTTGCGCGGCGCAGCGGGTGGTTGGCGCTCCAGTGGAAGGGTCCGAGGCGGGCGCCGTCGACGCGCAGCCGGGAGCGGCTGGCGTAGATGTCCAGGGCGGCGGTCAGCAGTTTGAGGGTGGTCTGGGCGCGGCCTTCGACGTCGGAGGCGCAGCGGACCAGGAGTTGGATGCGGACCAGGCCGACGTCGTCGGCCAGGCGGCCCCAGGTGGTGGCGGCGTCCACGGGCTGCGGTTTGACGGTCATGGCCGTCCGCCGCGGGGCCGGACTGTTCCCCTGGAGGAGGCGGGCCAGCTGGAGGGTGAGGGAGTCCTCGACGGCGTCGGCGTCCGCGAGCGCGCGGCGGGTGGCCTTCCTGGCCTCGGCCTGGGCCCGGGCGCGGGCGGTGGCGGCCAGGTGCCAGCGCTTGAGGCGCAGGCGCCAGTTCGGGACCGGCTGGATGTCCAGGATGACTTCGGCCAGGTCGCCCAGGTCGGCGCGGACCGCGGCGACCGCATCCACGATCGGCTGCAGCGGGTCGGGGTTCAGCGGCACCTGGCGCAGCGGGGAGGCGGGATCGCCGGCGAGGTGGAACTCGGCGCGCAGCACGTGCGCGCGGGGCCGGTCCGCCTTGGGCTTGACCTTGTCGACGGTGACCTGGTCGTAGGGGGTGCGCGCCAGCAGGGTTTTCGCGGTGCGGTGGCCCTCGACCTGGTAGACGAGCGGGGCCGGTGCGGTGCCGTCGGCGCGCAGCCGCACCCGCAGGGACTTCGCTCGGGCCGGCGCCCACCACGGTCCCGAGCGCGCCGCCCGCAGGACCAGGGCGGTGGTGCGCCAGATGTCCTCCGCGGTGGGGTCGAACCGGCGCGAGGGGGTCAGGGTGTAGCGGACCCGGTCGCCCAGGACGATGCGGGTCAGGCGTTCCCGCAGCAGGAGGCAACCGGCCAGCAGCACGCCGAGGACGATCGTGGCGAGCAGGCTGTGGGTGCGGCACCACCCGGCCATGTGCCACAGGGCCAGGACGGCGGAGGCCGCGGCCCGCAGGAGGGCGGGGGTCCGGGTGCTCACCGCTCCCCCAACCCGGGTCGGGGCGCGGTGTTCTGAGGAGCCATCACGAGGGTCTCCGGTTTTGTCTCGACGACGGGGGCGTCGAGAAGGAGACCGGGATGACCTCACCGATTTCCTCACCAGGACCACCCGGTAGGCGTCACAGGCCGATAACAACCGGGCTGGGGAGGTCACTTGCCGAACCTCACCAAGGCCCGCCTCACCGGCCACCCATGCAGCGGCCCTGCGGGAGCTTCCCGGGACGTTGTTGCAGGTCACAGAGTCTGGTGAGGTCGACGGTCGGCCCTGGTGAGGTCGAGGTGGACCTGGTGGGATCGCCGGATGCCCGGTACGGCGTAAGGCGGGCGGCGGGTGCGGGTCTGGCAGTTCTGGCTCAGTGACGCTCGGCCGCGTCTCATCGACTGTGGATCGTGTCACTTGCCCGTCTGAGCGAAGGGGGGCGGTCTGACGATCGACCTCCACGGCGCCTTGATCGCCCACCTCGACCCCGGTGCACGATGCCGTGAGCGGCCCGACCATGATGGGCGCCGTGGAAGAGACGGTCGAGAAGGTGAAGGTCTGGTTCCGGTTCGTCCCCCGCGAAGGCTGGTTCCCTCAGGACGTCGAGGGCCTGTGGGCGACAAGGCTCGGTGCCGACACGGCCGTGATCGAGAACGTGCCGTTCCTGCAGGACGGGGTCGCCGAGGGCGACGTCGTGCAGTTCCGGACCGACGCAGACGGGTTGCACTGGGCTGTCGGCCGTGTCAGCTCAGCCGGCAACTGCACGGTTCGGGTCGTGCCCATCCCCACGGGGCCCCTGGGCCGCAGCCCTCAGGCGGTGCACCAACGCCTGGCCGTCTTCCACCTCGGCGGTGAGGTCATGAGTCCGGAGTTCCCCATGGTGGCCGTCAACGTGCCGGCAGGCGCCGACTTCGCCGGGATCAAGGCGATCCTGAACCAAGGGGAGGACGAGGGCTGGTGGCACTACGAGATCGGCTGTGGCACTGAGGAGTGGTGGAACGCCTGACCGCAGCCACCGCTTGCCCCGCTGAGGTGGGTCAGGCGACAGATGCGGGGCCCTCTTCGCGGCGGGACACCGGATTGGCAGTGGCGGTCGGTACCGCCTGGCCGCCTCGGCGAGGTCCTCCGCCGCCCTGCCCGCCCGCTCTCCGACAGCTCTGCTCGCGCGGGCGCCGCCGGCTGGGTGCGCACGCGTGCGCACCGGCGCAGATGCGCGCGCGGCAGCATGTGCACACGCCTGCCCTTGCGCAGTCCGCTGTGCACGGGCGTGCAGCGCGTCCGGGGCCGGAGCGTGCATGTGCGCAGCGCATCGTGCGCGCGCACTGTGCAGCGCGCGCACGATGTGCACGAGGAGCGCGGCCGGCCACAGCAGTGCGCACAGCACTGCGGTGGCGGTGGTGCGCGCACGCCCTTGGGGCGATGTCGTGTGCGCGGGGAGGGCAAGCGGATCCAGGACGGTCCAGGCGAGGCCGGCGGTCAGGTAGCAGACGGCCGGGCCGGTCCACGACGGCACGTGCCAGGCGAGTTCGGGCAGCATCGGTGGCTTCCTCCCACAACGGTGTTGCGGACAGGAGAGCGCGCCGACCTCGCCACCCCGCTCACCAAAAGAGCCTCGAACGGCCACGAGCCGATAACAGTGGGCCTCACCAGGCCGTCCACCCCGACCTCACCAAGGGCGCCCTTACCTCACCGGGGACCTCACCACCGGTGGCGGGCCGACCTCACCACACCCCCGACGTGCCGCCGCCGGACCTCACCACCCCCCGGTGACCTGCGGGAACAACGCGCGGCCCGTACCTCACCAAGCTGCGAACGGTCGCGAACTGCAGGCCCTCCACCGCATGCTGACGGGAGGCGAGGTCTGCCGTAGTGAGGTCGCCGGTGAGGTAAGGGCACCCTTGGTGAGATCGACCTCACCACCCGGTCGTTATCTCTTCGTGACCCCAACCGGGTGGTTCTGGTAAGGAAAGTGGTGAGGTCCGCCGGGTCTCCTCAGGGGCAGTCGATCCCGACTCCCCACGAGGAGAGCGCCCATGAGGCACCGTCAGAACCCGCCGCCCGGCGACACCGTCCGCGACGCTGAAGCCGCCGTGGCGCACAGCGCGCAGCGGCTGGAGCGTGTGCACCGCCGCGGACGCGCCGGTCGCGTGGGCGTGTGGGTTGCGCTCGCGTGCGGGCCGCTCGCGCTGTTCGCGTCCTGCGCGGCCCAGAGTGCGCAGCCCGTGCGCGCGCACACCGCACAGCCTCCTGTGCGCGCGAGTGCGGCTGCGCAGGATCCGGCCGGGTATGCGCAGTTGATCGTCGGGCTGTGGCTGCGCGCCGCGGGTGCGGACTCCTCCAGTGCGCAGGTGGGCGCCCTGCACGCGCTCGCTCCCGCGCTCACGCCCCCGAGCGGGCAGGTGCCGGTGCGGGTGGAGCAGGTGGCCGCCGTGCGGTCCGTCGCGGTGGGAGCGGGGTCGTGGGCGGTGACCGTGGCCGCCGACCTCACCCCTGCCGGCGGCCTCGCGGGCAGTGACGCGGGCCAGGCGGGCGCCCAGGTGCGGTACTTCCAGCTCCCGGTCCAGCTGACCGGGGCCGGGCCGGGCTCGTCCGGGACGCTCACGGTGGCCGGGTCCCCGGCGGAGGTCGGCGCCCCCACCAGCACCGCCCCGGCCTCCAGCCCGTACACGGCGGGTGTGGTCCCCGCATCGCCGCTGGCGCAGANCGGAGGTCGGCGCCCCCACCAGCACCGCCCCGGCCTCCAGCCCGTACACGGCGGGTGTGGTCCCCGCATCGCCGCTGGCGCAGACGGTGGCCGCGTTCGCCCAGGCGCTCCTCGCCGGCTCCGGCGACCTGACCCCGCTGCTGTCCCCCGGCGCGCACCTGGACCCGATCACCGCACCCCCCTACGCGCAGGTGCAGGTGGTCCAGGTGACCGCGGACCGGGCCGGGCTGGACGGGCATGTGCCTGCCGACGGCACCACGGCCCGCGTCCTGGTGCAGCTGACCGCCACCGACCACGCCGGCACCGCCTGGCCCTACACCTACGCGCTGACCCTGCGTACCCGGGCCGGCCGGTGGGAGGTCGCCGCCGTCGACCCCACCCCACAGCAAGCCGCCCAGCCCGCTGGCCGCCCCGCGGCCTCCCCCGCGCCGTCCGGCTCCTGACCCGCCATCAGACCTTCCCGGAGATCCTCTTGAGCACCACCCTCCCCCTCACCCAGCAGCCCGTGGTCCTCGCGGGGTCCCTGCAGAACCTCGGTGACCACTTCATCGGCATGCTCGCCGGATGGGCGCAGCCCGCCCTGTACGCGCTCGGCGCGGTGATCGTGGTCGTCACGATGATCCGCCGGTTCTCGCTGAAGGCGGGGATCGGCGCGGTCCTGGCCCTGGCGCTGATCATCGGGATCTACAAGTCCCGCGACTCCCTCGGCGCGATGTTCAGCAACGAGATCCAGTCCGCGGCCAACGGCGCCGCCACCGCCCCGGCGCTGGTGCACACCGGCCCCGCCCCCAGCCAGACCGGGCCAGGGGCGTGGCCGGGTGAGTGAGCAGCAGGAGCCGCGTGCCGGGCGGCGGGTGGGCCGCTCCTACACCCGCGCCCGCCGCCATCCGTGGGTGCTGGGGAAGATCGGCGAGTTCACCCTGCCGCTGGGTCCCTACACCCCTGCGCAGTTGGCCATCGCCGGGGTGGGGACGTTCGCGCTCATCAAGACGTACGGGTGGTGGGCGCCGCTGGGCCCCCTGCCGCTGATCGGGCTCGGGGCGCTGGTGTGGGCGGCCCGCAGCGCCAAGGTCGGCGGCCGCACCCCGCAGGCCGCACTCCTGGGCCTGCTGGCCGCGGCCCTGCAGCCGCCCGCCGGACGCATCAACAACGCCACGGCACGCGACCGCCGGCCCACCGACATCGTGGGCGGCTTCCACCTCACCACCACTGGCGACGCCGCGGCTGCGCAGCACCCGGCGCACCCGCGCACCCCGGCCGCGCACGCTGCGCGTACGGCTGCGCGGGATCCGGCGCGCCTGCGCAACCGGGCCGCACAGGGTGCGCGCGCGGCCGCGCATGGGGTGCGCGCAGGCCACGCCGGTGCACCACCCGCTGCCCGCACCCCACCTGCGGCACCGACGGCCCGGCCCGGGCCGGGCGAAGCCCTGACACCGCTGCAGCGGCTCCTGGCCGAGAAGGCCGGCAGCGGCAGCTGACACTCCACCCCCTCCCCCGGCGTTCGCTCTCCCCCTATCTCCCCGGTCTGTTCTTCGTCTGTTCTGGAGGTGCCCGATGCGGGTTCCACTGCGCCATGTCGTCGACAACCTGACCTTCACCGTGCACGGCACCGTATGGGCCATCTACCGGATCACCCCCGCGGCGGGCGTGCCCTACGCACCCGCGCGGGTGCGGGACGAGCTGCTGGCCAGGCTGACCACGACGGTGCGTCAGCTCGCCGGTACGCCGCGGTGGTTCGGCCTGTGCGCGCAGATCGACGGCGGTGAGGTCGTCGCACGGATGGTCGACGGTGTCGACCTGGACCGGCGGCCCGCCTGGGCCGAGGTCGCGGACGCGTCGCTGGACCTGCTGGACGGGGTGGAGATGTACCGGCGCACCCACTGGCTCGCCGTCCCGCTCTCCCCACCCTCGGGGAAGGCCGAACTGCAGGCCGCGGTGACCGCGGGGTGGTCGGACATCGCCGACCGATTGGGGATGAAGCCCGCGCCGGTGACCGGCGCCGATGTAGAGGCATATCGGCGGCACGCCGACCAGGTGCAGGCGCAGCTGGCCGGGGGGCTGCGGCTGCGCCCGGCCACCCCGGCCGAGATCGTGTGGATGGTCCAGCACGCACTCCAGCGGGGGGTGGAGGAGCCGCTGCTGTCCCTGGCCGAGCAGTCCGATACCGGTGCCGGTCGCCTGCTGGGCGGACAGCTGCGCTCTCCCTCCTACCGGGGTCTGGGGCAGGTGCGGCTCGCCGAAGGCGGCCACCACACCACCGACGCCCTCCAAGAGCGTGAACCGGGCCCCCGTACGGCCGGGGCCAGCGCGGGCCGGCGGGGGGTGTGGTGGAAGCGGCCGGGCGGCGTCTCGCCGCTGCGGCGGCAGTGGATCGAGGTGGAGACCGAGCACGGCACCGCCTACCAGGCCCACCTGGTCGTCGCAGAACAGCCCGCGGCGGTGGTGTGGCCGCAGTCGGCCTGGCTCGCCCAGCTGGACCAGTTCCCGTTCGGGGTGGACTTCGTCGTCGACCTGCACATCGTCCCCGCGGAGAAAGCCAAACCCCAGGTGCGCCGCAAGAAACGCGAGTTGGTCGACCAGGCCGACCAGTACGGCGCGGAGACCTCGGGCCTGCCCGACACCCTCCACGAGGCCGCCTCGGATCTGGGCGAGCTCGGGGTGCGGCTGGGGCGGACCGCGAGTGAGGTCGAGGTCCAGTCGGTCACCGCCCTCACGGTGTGGGGGGCGACCCCGGCCGAGTGCGAGGAGCGGGCCCGCACCCTGCAAGGCGCGCTGTCGGGGGGTGACTACCAGCTGGTGCGGCCGGTCGGCGGCCAGGAGGCGCTGCTGGCCCTGGGGCTGCCCGGGATGCCGGCGGCGCCGTCGCTGCGGGAGTTCCGCCAGTACCAGCTCTCGGAGGACTGGGCGATGTCCGGTGCCGGCGCCAGCGTGGAGGTCGGTGACGGACAGGGCGCGCTGCTGGGGGTGAGCCTGGATGCCGGGACGGTGCTGCCGGTGCTGCTGGACCTGCCCGGCGCCCCCGGCCGGGACGTGAGCGCGTCGATGGGCGTGGTCGGGGAACTGGGCTCCGGGAAGAGCGTGCTGCTCAAATCGCTGGCGTCGGGGGTGGTGGACCGCGGCGGGCAGGTCATCGTGGTCGACCGCACCCCGATGCGGGAATGGGCCCACTTCGCGGCCGCCGCCACCGGTGGGCGGGCGCAGATCGTGGACGCCGCGGCCGCCACCATCAGCCTGGATCCGCTGCGGCTGTTCGATCCCGTGGACGGCGCGCGCTGGGCCATGTCCTACCTGACCCTGCAGCTGGGGGTGGGGCCGATGAGCCCGGCCGGGGCGATGCTGTCCCACGTCGTCCACCAGGTCGCCGCCTCCCCTTCCCCGAGCATGCGCACGGTCCTGACCATGTTGGAGGCGTGGGCCGACGACGCCGCGCAGCCGCGGCGGGCGCAGGACGCCGCCCAGCTCGCGCAGATGCTCCGCGTCGTCGCCGACGACCGCTACGGGCGGCTGGTGTTCGACCCGACGCTGCCGGTGCTGCCGTGGCGGGACCTGGACGGCGACATGGTCGTCATCACCACCACCGGACTCAAACTCCCCTCCAGCGAGGCGCTGCGCCGCCCGGAGCTGCTGGCGCAGCAGCCGCTGGAGGCGTTGATCGGCCGCGCGGTCCTCTACCTGGTCGCGGCGGTGGCACGGCAGTTGGCGTTCACCGACCGCTCGCGGTTCGGGCTGGTGGTGCTGGACGAGTGCTACTGGCTCACCAGCAGCAGTGAGGGCAACGACCTGGTGCACGAGATCGTCCACGACGGCCGCAAACACGCCGCCGGCGTCCTCCTCGGCACCCATGACGAGCAGGAACTCGGCGACTCCACCACCCGCGGCCTGCTCGGCTACCGCATGGTGATGCGCACCAGCGACAAGACCCTGGCCGCCCGCGCCCTGACCTTCCTCGGCCTGGACGGCACCGACGAGGACCTGCAGCGCGCCCTCACCACCCTCTCCCCCGTCGGGGACAAGGACCGCGCCGGCGAGGGCATGCTGCGCGACGCCCACGGCCGCATCGGCCGCGTCCGCGTCCTGGTGCCACCCGTCGAACGGATCCGGGAAGCAGTGTTCACCACCCCCACCGCCGCATCCGGCCCCACGTCCAGCCCGGGCCCGGTTCCGGCGGACGCGCGGCAGGACCACGGGAGGCTGGTCGGGGCGGCGACGTCGCCGCTGCAGCTGACCGGAGGCTCCCGATGAAGGGACTGCTGTGGGCGCCCCGGCCGGGAATCGCGTCGCGCGACACAGTCCGCCGCGCCGCGACGCTGACCGGCACCCTGGCAGTGTTCGTGCTGACGACCGCTCAGGTCGCCTGCGCTGCCACCGCATCCAGCAGCACCGGCAGCAGGGCCGGTGGCGGTGGTGGGGCGGGGATTCTGGGCCCGTTCAACGTCACCTCCTCCGAAGGCGTGCCGCTCGACCACTACGACCTGGTCTCCAACTCCGGCGGCCTCACCGACTTCCAGCAAGAAGCCCAGTCCTACCTGATGTCGATGCTGTGGGCGCTCTCCCGCACCCTGGTCGGCCTGGAATGCTGGCTCATCCACTGGGCCTACTCCTTCCCGCTGGTCACCGCGGTCAGCACCCAGGCGCAGCAGCTCGCCGACGGCTACCGCACCTACGTCGTGGACGCGTTGGGGTTGCCGGGGCTGTTGCTGGCGTGGGCGGTGGTGGTGGGCGGGATCATGCTGCTGCGCGGCCGCGCCGGCCGGGCGCTGGGCGAACTGCTGCTGACGTTCGTGATCGCGGGGGTGGCGGCCAGCGCCCTGGTCCGCCCGGACGTGATCCTGGGGCCGGGCGGGCTGCTGGACCAGACGAAGCAGGCCAGCACCGAGGTCGCCGCCATCACCGCCAACCACGGCACCCCACCCTCTACCGTGGCGGCCGCGGATGCGGGGCAGGTGTCCGCGCCGATCCAGCACACCCTCACCGACGTGTTCGTGGTGCAGACGTGGCAGCTCCTCGAGTTCGGCCACCCCCTCACTCCCAAGGACCCCGACTGGACCGCCTACCGGCAGGCCGTCACCCTCGGACCCCCCTACAGCCAAGACTCGGAGAGCCAGACCGACGACTGCGCCGGGCTCACCGGTACCGGGCTGGACCTGTGCCGCGCCCAGGCCACCGCCAGTGGGGACGGGAAACCCGAGGACAACCTCGCCCACCTGTTCGCCAAAGACCAGGCCACCGCCGCCTACCTCAAAACCCCCTCCTGGGACCGGGTGCTCGGGGCGCTGCTGGTGCTGGTCGCCGTCGCCGTCGTCGGCCTGCTCATCGCGGCGATGTGCCTCGTCCTGTTCGCGGCGCAGTTCGCCGACGCCGCCCTCGCCGCCTGCTCCTATCCGGTGCTGGTGTGGGCGCAACTGCCCGGTCCCAACCGCGGGGTGCTGTGGCGGTGGTGCGGATCGTTCGTGGCCTCCGCGCTGGCCATGGCCGCGTCCACCGTGTTCATCCCGCTGTTCGGCGCCGCCGTGACCGCGTTCCTGCAAGGCTCCACCGACGGCCTGGTGGCGAAGCTGGTCCTGATCGACCTCCTCGCCGTCGCCGCCCTCGGCTTCCACCGCCGGCTCCTCACCCTGGCCTCCTCGGCCGGGAGCCGGATGGCGAACCGGTTGCGGTGGGCCAGGATCGGCGGCACCGGCACCGGCGACGACGCCACCCGCACCGGACAGGTCATCGCCACCGCCCTGGGGATGAGCACCCCCGCCGGCTACAACAGCGGCTACCAGGGCCTGGGGCTGGGCGGCATCGCAGCCTTCGGCCTGGCCGGCCCGGGCGGCGGTGGGGAGGCCAGCGGCCCGCAGGCGCATCTGCTGCGCCGCGCCCGCCTCCTCGCGCACGCGCGGGCGGTGGGCGACGTGCCCGGCGCGGTCCTGCATCCGGGCCGACTCGCCGGGGACGCGGTCCGGCACGGCCGCCACGCCCTCGCCCCCGCCACCCTCGTCCTGCGCGGCGCCGAACACGCCTGGAAGGGCAAGCCCCTGTCCCCCGCGGAGTGGGAGCGGCGCACCATCAAACCCGGGATGGGGGGCCGGCTTCCGGTCGGGTCGCGGCTGCACAACCGGCTCCTGCACACCCGCGGCGGCCGCACCCTCCTCGCGTCGAGTCGCCTCGCGTGGGGCGCCACCCTCGGGGCGCCCGCGACGTGGACCCGCACCCGCCGCCGCGCCCAAGGCCTGCGCCGCGAGGTCCGCGGCCAAGCCCAGCACTACCGCCTCGAGGCCGCCAACTACTGGCACACCGAGTGGAAACCCGGCGCGCGTGACCTCACTGCCCCGGTCCGGGTCACGGGGAAAGCCGCCGCGGCGGGCGCGGCCCGGGCGAAGATCGCCGCCGACGTCCACCTCGCCCCCGCCGTAGAGAAGGCCGAGAGCGCGGTCCGCGACGCCGCCGTCGCGGCCACCCTCGCCACCACCCCCAGTCAGAGCACCGGCGGCCCGGTGGTGCGCACGCCCCGCACGGCCGGTGCTCCGGCGACCCCGCGGGACCTGGCCCGCGACCGGATCCTGCACACCCTCTACGAGGCGCAGCGCAAGGCCCGTGGCCAGGACAGCGGTTCGGGGAGCGCGGGGTGAAGAAGCTGCTGATCCTCGGCGCCTGCTTGGTGCTGGGGATGATGACACTGGTGCTGCCCCTGGGCCTGGCCTCCGGCAGCGCCGCCACCACCAACACCGCCGATCCCACCACGCTGCAACTGGCGGGCATCCCGCCGGTGCTCGGGGCCGCCTACCAGCGGGCCGTGGACCAGGTGCCGTCGCTGCGGCCGGGCTGCCGAGGCATGCGGTGGCAGATCCTCGCCGCCCTCGCCCAAGTCGAATCCACCCAGGCCGCAGGCCACCACATCGCCCCGGACGGGCAGATCACC
>NZ_JBHSQJ010000012.1:0-3991 GCF_042658505.1 Streptacidiphilus monticola
GGGGGCCGGAGCGGCGGGGGCCGGGGCGGCAGCGGGGGCCGGCGTGGCCGGGGCGGGGGCGGCGGCCGGAGCGGCGCCGGGGGCGCCGATGACGGCCAGCTTGGCGCCGACCTCGGCGACCTCGTCCTCGCCGACCAGGATCTCCAGCAGCACACCGCCGACCGGGGCCGGGATCTCGGTGTCGACCTTGTCGGTGGAGACCTCGAGCAGCGGCTCGTCGACCTCGATGGTGTCGCCGACCGACTTCAGCCAGCGGGTGACGGTGCCCTCGGTGACGGACTCGCCGAGCGCGGGCAGGGTGACCGGGGTGCCCTGGGCGCCGCCGGCCGGAGCCGCAGCGGGGGCGGCGGGAGCCTCGGCCACGGGGGCCGGAGCGGCCGGGGCCTCGGCAACGGGCGCGGCGGGAGCGGGAGCTGACGCCTGCTCAGCGGCCGGGGCGGGGGCGGCGACCGGAGCGCCGGAGCCGTCGTCGATGACCGCCAGCTCGGCGCCGACCTCGACGGTCTCGTCCTCGGCGACCTTGATGGAGGCCAGAACGCCGGAGGCGGGCGCGGGGATCTCGGTGTCGACCTTGTCGGTCGAGACCTCGAGCAGCGGCTCGTCGACCTCGACACGCTCGCCTTCGGCCTTGAGCCAACGGGTGACGGTGCCCTCGGTCACGCTCTCGCCGAGTGCGGGCAGTGTTACTGAGACCGCCATGGTTTCAGTTGCTCCTTGTGGTGCGTGCGGATGGATTGGCGTGTGACGAGGGAGACGTCAGTCGTGATTGTGCAGCGGCTTGCCCGCGAGAGCGAGGTGCGCCTCGCCGAGAGCCTCGTTCTGGGTGGGGTGCGCGTGGATCAGCTGCGCGACCTCGGAGGGCAGGGCCTCCCAGTTGTAGATCAGCTGGGCCTCGCCGACCTGCTCGCCCATGCGCTCGCCGACCATGTGGACGCCGACCACGGCGCCGTCCTTGACCTGGACCAGCTTGATCTCACCGGCGGTCTTGAGGATCTTGCTCTTGCCGTTGCCGGCCAGGTTGAACTTGGCGGTGACGACCTTGTCGTCGCCGTAGATCTCCTTGGCCTTGGCCTCGGTGATGCCGACGGAGGCGACCTCGGGGTTGCAGTAGGTGACGCGCGGCACGCCGTCGTAGTCGATCGGGACGACCTTCTGGCCGGCCAGGCGCTCGGCCACCAGAATGCCCTCGGCGAAGCCGACGTGGGCCAGCTGCAGGGTCGGGATCAGGTCGCCGACCGCGGAGATGGTGGGGACGTTGGTCTGCAGGTACTCGTCGACCAGGACGTAGCCGCGGTCCATGGCGACCCCGGCCTCCTCGTAGCCCAGGCCCTGGGAGACCGGGCCGCGGCCGACGGCCACCAGCATGATCTCGGCCTCGACCTGCTTGCCGTTCTCCAGCGAGGCGCGGACACCGGTCTCGGTGTACTCGACGCCGGCGAAGCGGGCGCCCAGCTCGAACTTGATGCCGCGCTTGCGGAAGGCGCGCTCCAGCAGCTTGGAGGAGTTCTCGTCCTCGAGCGGGGCCAGGTGCGGCAGCGCCTCGATGATCGTGACCTCGGCGCCGAACGAGCGCCAGACGGAGGCGAACTCGACGCCGATCACGCCGCCGCCGAGGACGATCGCGGACTTCGGCACGCGGTCCAGCTTCAGCGCGTGGTCGGAGGAGATGACCCGGTCGCCGTCGATGGTCAGGCCCGGCAGCGACTTCGGCACGGAGCCGGTGGCCAGGACGACGTGGCGGCCGGTGTAGCGCTGGCCGTTGACGTCGACGGAGGTGGGGGAGGAGAGGCGGCCCTCGCCCTCCACGTAGGTGATCTTGCGGCTGGCGACCAGGCCCTGCAGGCCCTTGTAGAGGCCGGAGATGACGCCGTCCTTGTAGGCGTGCACCGCGTTGATGTCGATGCCCTCGAAGGTGGCCTTCACGCCGAAGCCCGCGGCCTCGCGGGTCTGGTCGGCGACCTCGCCGGCGTGCAGCAGCGCCTTGGTCGGGATGCAGCCCTGGTGCAGGCAGGTGCCGCCGAGCTTGTTCTTCTCGATCAGCGCGACCTGGAGGCCCAGCTGAGCTGCCCGCAGCGCCGCGGCGTAACCGCCGCTTCCGCCTCCGAGAATGACTACGTCGAAAACGGTGCTGGCGTCGTTCGCCACGTCACGTCCTCCATGCAAAGGGGTGCGGATCGTCCCGGTCGATCGCCGGCCGGGACTTGTTCTCCCTTGTGGGGAGACCAGTCGTGCCGGAGATACATCCTCGCACTTGTTGTTGGCTGGTGATGTCCGGGGCCGTTCCCTGGACAGGCCCCCGGCGGGGGTGACGGCCCGTCAGGGCGGCGCGGCCGGGTGGTTTCCGCAGGTCGAGAGCGCAATTCCGGCCTGAGGAACCGCTGCTGGGCCACCCTCGTCCACGGCTTTCCGACGGACGGTCGGAAACCCGTTCGCTGCAGGCGAACACGGTGAAACGAAAAAGCGGGGCCTACCTGCTGGTAGGCCCCACTGCGGCGGAGAACTGAGGCCGCGTCAGCGGCCCGCCGTCAGACCAGCTCGCCCGCGGCGGCGCGCTCGGCCAGCTCGACCAGGGTCCGCACGGCGGTGCCGGTGCCGCCCTTGGGGGTGTAGCCGAAGGGGCCGCCCTCGTTGAAGGCCGGGCCGGCGATGTCCAGGTGCGCCCAGGCGATGCCCTCGCCGACGAACTCCTGCAGGAACAGGCCGGCGACCAGGCCGCCGCCCATGCGCTCGCCCATGTTGGCGATGTCCGCGGTGCTGGAGTCCATGCCCTTGCGCAGGTGCTTCGGCAGCGGCATCGGCCAGGCCGGCTCGCCGACGGCGGTCGCGGCGGCGAAGACCTTCTCGCGGAACTCGTCCTGGTTGGCCATGATGCCGAAGGTCTGCGAGCCCAGCGCGATCATCATGGCGCCGGTCAGCGTGGCCACGTCCACGATGACGTCCGGGTTCTCCTCGCCCGCGCGCACGATGGCGTCCGCCAGCACCAGCCGGCCCTCGGCGTCGGTGTTGAGGACCTCGACGGTCTTGCCGCCGTACATCTTCAGCACGTCACCGGGGCGGGTGGCCGAACCGGAGGGCATGTTCTCCGCGAGCGCCAGCCAGCCGGTCACGTTGACCTGCAGGCCGAGCTTGGCCGCGGCCAGCACCGCGCCGAAGACGGCGGCGGCGCCGGACATGTCGCACTTCATGGTCTCGTTGTGGCCGGCCGGCTTGAGCGAGATGCCGCCCGAGTCGTAGGTGATGCCCTTCCCGACGAAGGCGAGCGAGGCGCGGGCCTTCGGGTGGGTGTAGCCGATCCGCACCAGGCGCGGCGGGCGGGCGGAGCCGCCGCCGACGCCGAGCAGGCCGCCGTAGCCGCCCTTGGTCAGCGCCTTGTCGTCGAGCACCTCGACCTTGAGGCCGTTCTCCTTGCCCGCGGCCTGGACCAGGGCCGCGAAGGAGGCCGGGTACAGGTCGTTCGGGGGAGTGTTGATCAGGTCGCGGGTGCGGTTGATCTCCTCCGCGATCACGGTCGCGCGCTCGACGGCCGCCTTGGCCGCCTTGTCGCCGCGCTTGCCGCCGACGATCGCGATCTCGCCCAGGGGGGCCTTCGCGTCGGCCTTGGCGGCCTCGCTGCGGAAGGCGGTGAAGGTGTAGGCGCCCAGCAGCGCGCCCAGGGCCACGGCCTCGACGGCGTCCGCGTCCGCGACGGGGAGCGCGAAGGCGGCCTTCTTGGAGCCGTGCAGGGTACGGGCGGCCGTGCCGGCCGCGCGACGCAGCGCCTCGGCGTCGTACCCGCCGTCCTCGGCCTCGGCGCCGAGGCCGACCGCGAGCACCAGGCCGGCCTTGATCCCGGCCGGGGCCGGGACCTTGACCGCCTCGTCCTGGGCGCCGGTGGCGCCCAGGGTGGTGAGGATGTCGGCGAGCTTGCCGTCGAACGCCTCGTCGACCGCCTCGGAGCCCGGCGCGAGCACCAGGCCCTCGGCGCCCTTCGCCACGGCCACGACAACGGCGT
>NZ_JBHSQJ010000012.1:4017-25610 GCF_042658505.1 Streptacidiphilus monticola
CGCGTGCGCGGCGCGGTGGCCGCGGACGTGCTCAAAGACACTGCAGTCACGTAATGCGTCCTGTTCTGGAGGGAATTCAGACAATGGCAGGGTGAGGGCAGCCCGGCGTGGAGCCCAGCGGCGGGGCGCGCGGGCGGTCCGTCTGTCAGGCGGGCCGGACGCACGCGACCTGTCGCCGGTCCCCAGTGACCGACTGCCTCAGCATCGTAGCCCGCAGCAGACCGGGGTTCCGGGGCGCGGCGGGCCTTGCGCCGAGGCAGCACCCCTGAGCGGGGTGGCAGCTTGGTGCAGTGCTCAGTGTGCCGTGACGACCGCCCACACCACCAGTGCACCGACAGAGGAAACCTCGACCATTGCCCCGAGCACGTCCCCGGTGATGCCTCCGAAACGCCGGACGCAGTGCGCGAGCAGCGCGGTTGCGGCCGCCAGTCCGACCACGGTGGCGGCCATCGCGCCCACGGCGCAACCGAGTTGACGGGTCGCCAGCCAGCCCGCGGCACCGAGCAGGCCCGTGGCGAGGAGCGCGCTCGCGGCCCCGAAGCGCCCGCGGACCGTCCCGGCGACCATGGCTCCGAGCCCGTCCGGGCGGGCGGAGGGGGTGCCCACGGCGCAGCCGCGCAGCAGCGCGGTGCGTCCGGCGGTGGCCGCGATCAGCCCGGCGCAGGCGCCGGCTGCGGTGGAGGATTCGAAGGCCCTTTGCAGGGCGGCGACTTGACCCAGAAGAGTGAGCAGCAGCACGAGCACGCCGAAGGGCCCGATGTCGGAGGCCTTCATGATCTTGAGCGCGGTGGCTGGCGGCTTGTTGCTGCCCAGTCCGTCGGCGACGTCGGCCAACCCGTCCAGGTGCAGGCCGCGCGTGAGCGCGGCGAGCACCGCGACCACCGCGACCGCGGCGAGCAGCGGCCCGGCCTTGAGCACGGCGAACGCGGCGCCGACGCCTCCGGCGATCGCGCCGAGCACCAGCCCCACGACGGGCGCGCTCACCATCGCCGCCCCGGCGGTGGGCCGATCCCACCGGGTCACCCGCACCGGCAGGACCGACAGCGTCCCGAACGCGAACCTCAGCCCCGCCGCCGCCCTCAGCGCCCTCCCTCGCTCTCCCGCTGCGGGCCAGAAACAAGCCCCGCCACCCCAGCCGCCTCGGCGCCGCCCGCCCGGGCCTGCGGCCCGGCGGAGGCGGGCCCGGTCTCGGCATCCGTCTCGGCCTGCCGGCCGGTCGCTTGCGCCTGTGGAGTGGTGGGGTGGTCGGTGCCTGCTGCCGCGGGTCCGGCGCTGTCCGCCTGGGCCTGCGGCCCGGCGGAGGCGGGCCCGGTCTCGGCATCCGTCTCGGCCTGCCGGCCGGTCGCTTGCGCCTGTGGAGTGGTGGGGTGGTCGGTGCCTGCTGCCGCGGGTCCGGCGCTGTCCGCCTGGGCCTGCGGCCCGGCGGAGGCGGGCCCGGTCTCGGCATCCGTCTCGGCCTGCCGGCCGGTCGCTTGCGCCTGTGGAGTGGTGGGGTGGTCGGTGCCTGCTGCCGCGGGTCCGGCGCTGTCCGCCTGGGCCTGCGGCCCGGCGGGGGCGGGCCCGGACTCCGCGTCCGTGGTCGTTGGGGCCTGCGGCCCAGGGGAGTCGGTCGCCGACTCGGCCGCTCCCGGGGGCGCGGGCTCAGGCCCCGCGTGGGAGGCTGCGGCGTTGGGGCCTTCGGGAGTTGACGGGGCGTCAGCGGGCAGGGGGGTTTCCGGGGACGGACTCTCCTCCGGCGCGGGGAGCGCAAGCTCGGCCAGCAGGGAGGCCGCCGCGCGGACCAGCGGGAGCGCCAGCAGCGCGCCCGAGCCCGCCGCCGTGGCGAGGCCCTGGGACTGGAGCGGGGTCAGGCTCATCCGCTCGTACGCCTTCGTCTGGGCCGGCTCGCCCGTGGCCTGGCCCGCGCGCCACCACTCCGGGGCGCGGAACGCGATCCGCTGCGCGACCAGCGCGCAGGCCGCCGACACGACGCCGTCCAGCAGCACGGGCAGCCGCCGCTGCGCGGCCTGCAGCAGGAAGCCCGTCATCGCCGCGAAGTCCGCGCCGCCGACCGCCGCCAGCAGGTCGATCTGGTCGGCCAGCACGGGGCGCGCACGCCGGAGCGAGTCGCGGATGGTGGCGCACTTGACCATCCACACGCGGTCGTCGATCCCGGAGCCCCGCCCCGTCACCGCGGCCGCGTCCGTGCCGCACAGCGCGCCGATGAGCACGGCTGCGACCGTCGTCGAGCCCACGCCGAGGTCGCCGAGCACGACCAGGTCCGTGCCCGAGTCCGCCTCCTCGTCCGCGAGCGCGATACCCGCGCGGAAGGCCTGCTCGGCCTCCTCCCGGGTCAGCGCGTTCTCGACGTCGATCCGGCCCGAGCCCCGGCGCACCCGGTACCGGCTGACCTCCGCCGGGAAGGCGTCCGGGTCGGCGTCGACCGCCAGGTCCACCACCCTTACCGGGACGCCGAACTGACGGGCCAGCACATTCACCGGCGCGGCGCCGTCGAGGACCTCGCGCACCCGGCGCGCCGTGGTCCCGGCGGGCAGCGCCGAGACGCCGAGCCGGGCGACGCCGTGGTCCCCGGCGAAGACCACCACCTTGGCGCGGTCCAGCGGCCGGGTCGGCGTCTGCGCCTGCACGGCGGCCAGCCACCCGGCCAGCTCCTGCACCTGCCCGAAGGCCCCGCGGGCGTAACCGAGCGCGCCGATCCGCTCCTCCGCGGCCAGCCGGTACTCGTCGTCGGGGCGCGCCACCAGCGCGGACAGTTCGTCGAGGTCGAAGGTGCTCACGCCGGTGAACGTTACCGCCCCGCCTCGTCGAGCCGCAGCGCCCGTCCGGCGACCACCAGCAGCACCTCGTCGGAGACGGAGGCCACGGCGGCGTTGAGCCGCCCGAGTTCGTCCCGGAACCGGCGCCCGGACGCGGTCGCCGGGACCACGCCGCTGCCCACCTCGTTGCTGACGCCGACCACCCGGCGCGGGGCGTCGCGCCACGCCGCGACCAGGGCGGACACCCGCTCCCGCAGCGCGGCCTCGCCGGTGGTCCGCCAGGTGTCGTCGTCCCAGGCCCCGACCTCGTCCATGGAGTAGGTGAGCCAGAGCGCGAGGCAGTCGACCAGCAGCGGGCCACCGGGGGCGGAGAGGAGGGGGACCAGGTCGCACGTCTCCTCGGTGCGCCAGTGGGCCGGACGGCGCTCCCGGTGCAGGGCGACTCGCCGGGCCCAGTCGGCGTCGCCGTCCCGAGTGCCGCCGGTGGCAACGTAGGTGACGGACCGTGAGCTCGCCAGCAGCCGCTCCGCGTGGTGCGACTTGCCCGAACGGGCCCCGCCGAGCAGCAGGGTCCGCTGCGCGGGGCGTGGGCGCACCCCGAACTCCACGCCGAGGCGGCGTACGCCGGAGGGGGTCCGTTCCGAGAAGATCCGCATCGCACCATTGTCGCGGCCCTGGAACTGGGTAGGGTGCGCGGGAGCGGTCGACGACGACGGGAGGACTCCGAGATGGTGTGGACGTGGCGCTTCGAGAAGGCCGACGGCTCTGTGCTGACCGCCCCGGAGGGGCTGGAGGAGTTCCCGACCCAGGGCGACGCGGAGACCTGGATCGGCGAGACGTGGAAGGACCTCCTCGCCGAGGGCGTCGACCAGGTCGTCCTCCTCGAGGACGGCCAGAAGATCTACGGCCCCATGAGCCTCCACCCCACCGACCAGTAGCTGCCCCCGTAGGGCCCTTAGGGGCGCGGGGAACCGCGCGAGTAAACCCCACTACCCGGGGAGGTCCGGCCCGCTGCAGGGGCGAACCTCCCCAGGCGGTGGGCTGGTCGCGCAGTTCCCCGCGCCCCTGAAGGGCTACCGCGACTTGGGCTGGTTCTCCGCTGTCCGGGAGGGGTCCGTCTCGGCCACCGGTGCCAGGATCGTGTCGATCTGCTTGAGCAGCTCCGCGTCCAGCTTCACCCCCGCCGCCTTCACGTTCTCGTGGACCTGCTCGGGGCGCGACGCCCCGATGATCGCCGCGGAGACGTTCGGGTTCTGCAGCACC
Source organism: Streptacidiphilus monticola (assembly GCF_042658505.1). NCBI lineage: Bacteria > Bacillati > Actinomycetota > Actinomycetes > Kitasatosporales > Streptomycetaceae > Streptacidiphilus > Streptacidiphilus monticola. The sequence continues at coordinate 8,037 of NZ_JBHSQJ010000012.1, forward strand.
CACGCCACCGCCAGCTGAGCCAGCGTCAGACCCGCGTCCGCCGCCAGCGGCTTGAGCAGCTGCACCCGCTCCAGCACGTCGTCCCGGATCCAGCGGGAGATCATGTTGGCGCCGCCCTTGTCGTCCGTGGCGCGCGAGCCCTCGGGCAGGGGCTGTCCCGGCAGGTACTTGCCGGTGAGCACGCCCTGCGCGATCGGGGACCAGACGATCTGCCCGATGCCCAGCTCCTCGCAGGTCGGCACGACCTCGCCCTCGATGACCCGCCACAGCGCGCTGTACTGGGGCTGGGACGAGACCAGCTGGATCTTGAGCTCGCGCGCCAGCGCGTGGCCCGCGCGGATCTGGTCCGCCGTCCACTCGGAGACGCCGATGTAGTGGGCCTTGCCGCTGTGGACCACGTCGGCGAAGGCCTCCATGGTCTCCTCGAGCGGCGTCTGGTGGTCGAAGCGGTGGGCCTGGTAGAGGTCCACGTAGTCGGTCTGCAGCCGCTGCAGCGAGCCGTTGATCGACTCCATGATGTGCTTGCGGCTCAGGCCGGTGTCGTTCCTGCCGGGGCCGGTCGGCCAGTAGACCTTCGTGAAGATCTCCAGGCCCTCGCGGCGCTGACCCTTCAGCGCGCGGCCGAGCACCGACTCGGCCCGGGTGCCGGCGTAGACGTCCGCCGTGTCGAAGGTGGTGATGCCGGCGTCCAGGGCGGCGTTGACGCACGCGGTGGCGGCGTCCTCCTCCACCTGGGAGCCGTGGGTGAGCCAGTTGCCGTAGGCGATCTCACTGATGACCAGGCCGCTGCGGCCGAGATGACGAAACTCCATGATCCGCACCCTAACCCCGGCCGGGGAGTGCTCCGCTCAGGCCTTCACGCCGATCACATGCAGCAGCGCGGCCACGCCCCGGTACGGGTCGGCCGCGCCCGCGCGCTCCTCCACGGCGAGCAGCTCAGGCAGGTCGGGCGGCAGCGGGGCGTCGTCGGGCACGGTGTCGCAGAAGACCCGGACGCCGAACCAGCTGCGCAGCGGGACCTGAAGCTCCGTCAGGGTCCGTGCCAGATCGGCCAGTCGGTCCGCCCGGGTCGGCAGGCCGAGCCGGTTGGTGTAGTGGACGCCGTCGAAGGCGGCCAGTGCGGCCGTCCAGTCGCCGGTCAGGGCTGGGCGCATGGCCAGCGCGTCGGCGTTGCGGCAGAGCACGGAAAGCAGCCCGCCGGGGCCCAGCACCCGGGCCAGCGAGGCGAGCAGCGGCTCGGGGTCCTCCAGGTACATCAGCACGCCGTGGCAGAGCACGGCGTCGAAGCTGCCCGGGCCGAACCACCGGCCGCAGTCGGCGCCGTCGCCCGCGTGCAGCGTGATCCGGCTCTGCACCTGCGGCGGCTCCACGGCGACCGCGGCGCGGGCGGCGGCCAGGGTCACGGGGTCGGGGTCGATCCCGGTGACGGCGTGCCCGGCCCGGGCCAGCCGCAGCGCTTGGGTGCCCTGGCCGCAGCCGACGTCGAGCACCCGCAGCGGCCGGTCGTCGCCGAAGTGTTCCGCTAGCTGGGCGGCCAGTTGACGGCCCACCAGCTCCTGCCGGACGACGTTGCGCAGGCTGTGCTGCTTGGCCAGCCACGCCTGGGCGCCGCCGGCGAAGCCGCCGACGGCGGACGCCGCCTCCCGCTGCACGGGGAGGCGCATGGTCGCGTCCTCCAGCGCCGGCCGGGCCGGCAGCGGAGTGTGCGAGTAGCCCGGATACGCCGGGACGCCGTCCGTGTCGATCAGGGCTTCTGCCCCCGCTTGACCACCGGCTTCGGCAGCCGCAGCCGGCGCATCTGCATGGAGCGCATGATGGCGTAGCCGATCGCGCCCTTCGTGTTCTGGTTCGGGAAGCGCTCGCGCAGCTGCTTGCGCAGCACCAGGCCGAGCCAGGTGGTCTGCAGGATGATGATCACCATCGACAGCGGCCACAGCAGCACGGAGATCCGGGCCAGGCTGGGGATCACGCTGAGCACCAGGATGACCAGCAGGATCGGCAGGAAGAACTCGAAGGCCGTCCAGCGCGAGTCCACGAAGTCACGGGCGAAGCGGCGCACGGGGCCCTGGTCGCGGGCGGGCAGGTCGCGCTCGTTGCCCTGGCCGCGCAGGGCCAGCATCTGCCGCTCGCGCGCGGTGCGGGCCGCGTCGCGGTTGGAGCGGGCCTGCTCCTTGCGGTCCTTGGGCACGTACGCGCGGCCGCGGCGGGCCGCCTGGGCCTCGCTGCGCTTGGGCGTCGGGCGGCCCTTGGGCGCCTCGGCAGGGCGGAGCGACTCGGTGACGTCCTCGTTCTTCTCGAGGGTCACGGCGTCGGCGGGGGCATCCTGGGAGCTACGTCGGAACACATGCCCAAGACTACGTGGTGCGCAGGTGTCTTCCCTAGTCCCGGCGGGTATACCGGGGCTTCGGAACCCCTCGGGATCATCTCCACCGTACGGATGAGGTTCCCGGGCGACCGGCTGTAGCAGGCTTGTTGCAGCCCGGAGCGCTGCGCCGAAAGCACTGCGCGCCGTAGTGTTGGCATGACGAGAACCGGCAGGTCGGAGAAGGGGGCGCGCGAGGCCCATGAGCGACGGAATCATGAAGCGGATGGGAATGATCTTCCGCGCCAAGGCCAACAAGGCCTTGGATCGCGCGGAGGACCCGCGCGAGACGCTGGACTACTCGTACCAGAAGCAGCTGGAACTGCTGCAGAAGGTGCGTCGGGGTGTGGCGGACGTCGCGACCTCCCGCAAGCGTCTCGAGCTGCAGCTCACCCAGCTGCAGCAGCAGTCGGCGAAGCTCGAGGAGCAGGGCCGCAAGGCGCTCTCCCTCGGCCGCGAGGACCTCGCCCGTGAGGCGCTGACCCGCCGCTCCGGGCTGCAGACGCAGATCCAGGACCTGGAGGTCCAGTACCAGCAGCTGCAGGGCGAGGAGGAGAAGCTCACGCTGGCCTCCCAGCGGCTGCAGGCCAAGGTGGACGCCTTCCGCACGAAGAAGGAGACCATCAAGGCCCAGTACAGCGCGGCGCAGGCGCAGACCCAGATCGCCGAGTCCTTCTCCGGCATTTCGGAGGAGATGGGCGACGTCGGCCTGGCCATCCAGCGGGCCGAGGACAAGACCGCCCAGCTGCAGGCGCGTGCGGGCGCGATCGACGAGCTGCTCGCCTCCGGCGCGCTGGACGACCCGTCCGGCATGCGCAAGGACGACATCTCCGCCGAGCTGGACCGCCTGTCGGCGGGCAACGACGTGGAGCTGGAGCTGGCCCGGATGAAGGCCGAGCTGACCGGCGGCAGTGCCCCGCAGACCCCGGCCATCGAGCAGGGGCAGGGGCAGCAGGCGCCGCAGGACAAGTCGCCCTTCGACAAGTAGGGAGCGGTTGGATGATCGTTCGGATCATGGGCGAGGGGCAGTTCGACGTCCCGGACAGCCTGGTGGACCGCCTGAACGAGTTGGACAACGCGGTCCTCGCCGCGCTCGATTCGGGCGACGAGACCGAGTTCCGCACCAGCCTGGACGCCCTCCTGGCTGCGGTGCGGGCCGGCGGGAAGGCCGTCCCGGCGGACTACCTCGGCCCCTCGGACGCCACGCTCCCCTTCGAGTCGGCCACGGTCGACGAGGTCAAGGCCCTCCTCCACGAAGACGGTCTCATTCCGGGCTGACGGCAACCGCCTTCAGGGGCGCGAGGATCCCCCGCCCGAAGGGTGAAGGATCCTCGCGCCCCTGACGGTGTCCCCGCTTGCCTTACGGCAGGGCGAGCATCTGGTCGAGGGCCGCCTTGGCGTACTTCGCCGTGTCCGGGTCCACCGTGATGACGTTGGGCACGCGGCCGGCGACCAGCTCCTCCAGCGCCCACACCAGATGGGGCAGGTCGATGCGGTTCATCGTGGAGCAGAAGCACACCGTCCGGTCCAGGAAGACGATCTCCTTGTCCGGGTGCGCCTTGGCCAGTCGGCGGACCAGGTTCAGCTCGGTCCCGACGGCCCACTTGGAGCCGGGCTCGGCCGCGTCCAGGGCCTTGATGATGTACTCGGTCGAGCCGACCATGTCGGCCGCCTCCACCACCTCGTGCTTGCACTCCGGGTGGACCAGCACGGTCACGCCGGGGATGCGCTCGCGGACCTCGTTCACCGAGTCCAGGTTGAAGCGCCCGTGCACCGAGCAGTGGCCGCGCCACAGGATCATCTTGGCGTCGCGGATCTGATCGGCCGTCAGGCCGCCGTTGGGCTTGTGCGGGTTGTAGACGACGCAGTCGTCCAGGCTCAGGCCCATGTCCCGCACCGCGGTGTTGCGGCCGAGGTGCTGGTCCGGCAGGAAGAGCACCTTCTCGCCCTGCTCGAAGGCCCATTCCAGCGCCCGCTTGGCGTTGCTGGAGGTGCAGATGGTGCCGCCGTGGCGGCCGGTGAAGGCCTTGATGTCGGCGGAGGAGTTCATGTAGGCGACGGGCACGACCGTGTCCGCGACGCCCGCGTCCGTCAGCACGTCCCAGCACTCGGCGACCTGCTCGGCGGTGGCCATGTCGGCCATCGAGCAGCCCGCGGCCAGGTCGGGGAGGACGACCTGCTGACGGTCGGTGGTGAGGATGTCCGCGCTCTCGGCCATGAAGTGCACGCCGCAGAAGACGATGTACTCGGCCTGCGGGCGGGACTCGGCGTCGCGGGCCAGCTTGAAGGAGTCGCCGGTGACATCGGCGAACTGGATGACCTCGTCGCGCTGGTAGTGGTGACCCAGGATGAAGACGCGGTCGCCGAGCTGCTCCTTCGCCGCCCGGGCGCGGGCGACCAGGTCCGGGTCGGAGGCCGGAGGCAGGTCACCGGGGCAGTCGACACCTCGCTCGCTCTGCGGGTCGGCCTCGCGGCCGAGCAGCAGGAGCGCCAGCGGCGTTGCGGACGGCTCGTTGAAGGTGGTGGTCACGGGCGTGTGCCCTTCTGTCCGGCGGGGCTGAGGGAACTCCGCCTTATCGTCTACCTGACGCGATCTATGATAACCCGCGCGGTCGCATCCGAATCGGGGGCGTCCAGGTGGCGGTCGTCACGATCGATCGCGAAGCTCGTGGGGAGCGAGGAGAGGGTACGCGGGGATGACGGATCAGTCGAACGGTGTCGCGGACGGCGCGCTCCGCAACACGGCGCGCGCCATGCGGCCGCGGGACCGGACGGAGCACCACCGGGTGTCCACCCCGCTCGAGCTCTTCTTCGACCTCTGCTTCGTGGTCGCTGTCGCCCAGGCCGGTTCGCAGTTGGCGCACGCCCTGACGGAGCGTCACTTCGGCCACGGCATCGAGGCCTACTTCATCGTCTTCTTCGCCATCTGGTGGGCGTGGATGAACTTCACCTGGTTCGCCTCCGCCTACGACACCGACGACGTGCCCTACCGGCTGGCCACCCTGGTCCAGATCGCGGGCGCGCTGGTGCTGGCGGCAGGCGTGCCGCGGGCGTTCGACCAGGAGGACTTCAAGGTCTGCGTCTGGGGCTATGTGATCATGCGCATCGCCCTGGTCACCCAGTGGGTGCGGGCGGCCCTCGGCAGCGAGGGGGCGGCGAAGCGGATGGCGCTGCGCTACGCGGCGGGAATCGTCGTCGTGCAGGTGTGGTGGGTGCTGTGGGTCTACCTGGTGCCGCAGCACGACCGCACCTGGACGTTCCTGCTGGGCGCGGCGGCCGACATCGCGGTCCCGCTGCTCGCGGAGCGGGGGACGCAGAGCGCCTGGCACCCGCACCACATCAGCGAGCGCTACGGGCTGTTCACGCTGATCGTGCTCGGCGAGACGGTGTCCGCGGCGACCATCGCGGTGCAGTCGGCGGTCGACGAGCACCAGGCGCTGGGCGAACTGCTGCCCATCGCCGTGGGCGGATTGCTGATCTGCTTCTCCGCCTGGTGGATCTACTTCGCCCGGCCGGTGGCGCACGCGCTGCGGCAGAACCGGCAGGCCTTCCTGTGGGGCTACGGCCACTACGTCGTCTTCGCCGCGGCGGCCGCCATCGGGGCCGGCCTGGAGGTGGCCGTCGAGCAGGCCGTCGGCAAGGCCCACGAACTGTCGCACCGGGAGGGCGCGTTGGCGGTCACCGTGCCCACCGCCCTGTTCCTGCTCGTGATCTGGGCGCTGCACGTGCGGATGATGGGCAAGACCCGCCTCCAGCTCGCGGTCTACCCGGTGGCGACGGCCGGTGTGCTGCTGGTGCCGACCGTGCTGTGGGCCGGAGTCGTCTGCGCGGCGGCGGTGGCGGCCGGTCTGCTCCTGGACCGCCGGCCGGGGATGCCTAGGCTGAGCACGTGACGAACGATCATCCGGTGCCGCTGGACGGCGTGGACCGCCGCATCCTCGAACTGCTGGGCAAGGACGGCCGGGCCTCCTACGCCGAGATCGGGCTGCTGGTGAACCTGTCCGCGACCGCGGTCAAGCGCCGGGTGGACCGGCTGCGCGAGCGCGGTGTGGTGCGCGGCTTCACGGTCGTCCTGGACCAGGGCGCGCTGCACTGGGAGACGGAGGCCTTCGTCGAGGTCTTCTGCCGCGAGCGCACCTCTCCGGAGGAGATCCTCTCCTCGCTGCGGCAGTTCCCCGAGGTGGTCGCGGCCTGGACGATCACCGGCGACGCCGACGCCCTGGTGCACCTGCGCGCGTCGGACACCCGGCACCTGGAGACCGTCATCGAGCGCATCCGCCGCGAGCGCGGGGTGCAGCGCAGCCGCAGCAGCGTGGTCCTCAGTCGCCTGATCGGCTGAGCGAGCTGACGCAGGATCAGTGCGCGGAGACGCGTGATCACGCTTGTTTCCTGCGCGGCGGGCAGGGTTTGGACATGCCCGGTGGGGCTGCCGCTGCCTAGGGTTTCAGCAGACCCGCAGCACCACCGGAAGGACCTCCCGTGACGACCCCCGATCGCATGCACCAGTACGACGCGCGCACGGTCGACCTGGTCTTCGACTACATGCGGGAGCGCCTGCAGTACAACCCCGTGCCGCTCGACCACCCCGGTGACGGCGAGCACCTGCGGGGCGTCCTGGAGGGGCTGCTGAACGAGCGCGGAAACGATCCCGCGGACGTCCTCAAGCTCTACGACCACGAGCTGTCCCGGGCCGTCATCTCCGCCGACAGCCCGCGCTACCTGTCGTTCATCCCCTGCGCCCCCACCAAGACCGCGCTCCTGTTCGACATGGTCGTCTCCTGCGCCTCGCTCCAGGGCATCTCCTGGCTGGAGGCCGCCGGCGCGATCGCCGCGGAGAACCAGGTGCTGCGTCTGATCGCCGACCGGGCCGGCCTGCCGGAGACGGCAGGCGGCTGCTTCGTCTCCGGCGGCTCCGCGGGCAACCTCTCCGCGCTCGTCGTCGCCCGTGACACCGCCCGCCACCGCCGCGGCCTGGACGGCCGGGCCCGGCTGCGGGTCGCGGTCAGCGACCAGACCCACTCGTCGGTCACCAACACGCTGAACATCATCGGCGTGGAGAAGTTCGTCGTCCCGACGACGGACCACCGGCTCACCGGCGAGGCGCTGCGCGCGGCCATCGAGGCGGACGGCGACCCGGGCTCGATCATCGCGGTGGTGGGCACCGCCGGCACGACCAACGCCGGCATCGTGGACGACCTCGCCGGCATCGCCCAGGTCGCCCACGACTACGACCTCTGGTTCCACGTCGACGGCGCCTACGGCGGCGCCGGCCTGTTCGCGCCCTCGGTGCGGGCGAAGTACGACGGCATCGAGCACGCCGACTCCTTCGTCGTGGACCCGCACAAGTGGCTCTTCGCGCCGTTCGACTGCGCCGCCCTGATCTACCGTCAGCCCGCGCTCGCCCGGGCGGTCCACACGCAGGACGCGTCCTATCTGGACGTGCTGCACATCGGCAGCGACGAGTGGAACCCGACCGACTACGCCTACCACCTCACGCGCCGGGCGCGCGGCCTGCCGCTCTGGTTCTCCCTGGCGGTCCACGGCACGCAGGCGTACACCGACGCCATCGAGGCGGGGCTGACGCTGGCGCGGGACACGGCGGCGCTGATCCGGGACGAGTACGAGGACCTGGAGCTGATCCGCGAGCCCGAGCTGTCCAGCGTGGTCTTCCGGCGGAAGGGCTGGGCGCAGAAGGACTACTACGACTGGTCGCAGCGGCTGCTGGCCGAGCAGATCGGTTTCGTCACGCCCACCGGCTGGGAGGGCGAGGTCGTCGCCCGCTTCGCGTTCCTCCACCCCGGCACGACCATGGCCATGGTCCGCGAGATTCTCGACACGATGCGCTAGCCCCCTCCCCCGTCAGGGGCGCGAGGATCCCCCACCCTCCCCCAGCCTTCGGCCGGGGGTGCCCCCACGGCGGGAGGTGCCCCCACCGCGAGCAACACACCACCCACGGAGGTTCGACCCCATGTGCGGGGCAGACCTCCGTGCGTGGTGTGTTGCTCGCGGTGGGGGCACCTCCCGCCGTGGGGGCACCCCCGGCCGAAGGCTGGGGGAGGGTGGGGGATCCTCGCGCCCCTCAAAGGAAGGTGCAACTACAGGAAGGCACTTGACGGAAGGTAGGGCGCCGGAGGGCGCATGCCGCGGAGGGCGACGTAGCCGCTCGGGGTGACCGTCAGGCCGGCCGCCAGGCCGACGTCCAGGGCCCAGTCCTGTTCCGCCGTCAGATTGCGCAGCTCCGCCGGGACTCCGGGCGGGATCCGGGCCAGCGCAGTGCTCAGCAGGCGGCCCGCCAGCCGCTGCGACGTCGCCGCGAGCAGGGTGATCCGGCCGCCCTGCCGGTAGCAGTAGCCGCTGCCCGCGAGCGTGTCGACGACCAGCAGCTCGTCGTACATCCGCAGCATCACCGCGTGGTCCGGGCCGTGCGCGGCACCCCGCGTGGCGCGGTCCACGGAGTCGAGCAGGGCCAGGTGCGAGGCGTCCCCGAGGTGCACGGGTATGCCGCCGTGGTCGGGGAGCAGCGTCGGGTCCACCGGGCCGGTCAGGTCCATCGCCGGATGCAGCCGGAAGCCCGCGGCGTGGTAGCGGCGGGCGGCGCGCGGGTCCGAGGTGGAGCAGACGACGCCGCGCAGGCAGGACGTGCCGTAGGCGCGGGCGTGGTCCAGCAGCGTGCGGCCGACGCCCTTGCCCTGGGCCTCCGGCACCACCGCGAGCAGGGAGAGCCCCCACAGCCCCTCGCGGCGTAACGCCAGCACCGCGCCCACGGCCCGGTCCTCGTCCTCGGCGAGCCAGCAGCCGCCCGGGTCGGTCGCGGCGAGGTGCCGGGTCCGGATCTCGGACCGGGCCCGGGCCTCCGCGGCCTGCGCGGACCCGGGCGCAGGGGCGGCCCTGCCCTCGGCCGCCCACAGGCCGGCGAAGGCCGCGCGGGCGATCTCGGCCACCGTGCGGGCGTCTGCGGCGGAGTCGTGCAGCGGGCGCAGGATCATGGCCACCATCCTGGGGGAACCCGGCCCGGCTGTGCGAGCATGGAGCAGTACGTGAAGGCCCCGGAATAAGTCGGGGACACCGCCGGTTTCCGCCGGTGGAAGTACGTCGTCAACACCGGGAGTATGCAGATGACCGTCCAGGACGAGATCTCTGTCGAGAGCGGGATCATCCTCACCGATGCCGCTGCGGCCAAGGTCAAGAGCCTGCTGGAGCAGGAGGGCCGCGAGGACCTGGCGCTGCGTGTCGCCGTGCAGCCCGGCGGCTGCTCCGGCCTCCGCTACCAGCTGTTCTTCGACGAGCGTTCGCTCGACGGCGACGTCGTGGCCGACTTCAACGGCGTGAGCGTCGTCACCGACCGGATGAGCGCCCCGTACCTGGCCGGCGCCACGGTGGACTTCGTCGACACCATCGAGAAGCAGGGCTTCACCATCGACAACCCCAACGCCACCGGCTCCTGCGCCTGCGGCGACTCCTTCAGCTGAGCAGCAGCCTGAGCTGACGCACCCGGGCCCCCGACCGCAGCAGCGGCGGGGGCCCGGGCTCTTCGCGGAGGGCTCGCGGAAGGCTCACTGCGACGGCGCGGGGCCGTGCGTCACCCTGCCGGTCGCCGGGTGCGCCAGCGGCACCGTGTGCCCGTCCGAGGTGTCCACCACCCGGCGCTGGTCCAGTGGGGAGGCCAGGTCCGTGGAGACGGACTGGAACTTGGCCAGCGCCGGGCAGATCTGTCCGGGCGAGGCGGACTGGGTCACCACGATGGTGACCAGCACCTTGCCTGCCTGGCTCTCGTCGGCCCGGAGTCCGTACTTGTCGCAGATCCCGGCCGCGAAGTCGACGGTGAGCTTGAGGCCGTCGGTGCTGTAGCCCGAGGCCCGGACGCCGGAGGGGGAGCCCGGCTGGGTGGACGTGGTGAGCGTCGGCAGCGGCCCCGTGGGCGTCGGGCTCATGCTGACGGTCGTCGAACCCGCTGACGAGGACTGGCCGTTGGCCGTCGTCGAGCCGCAGGCGCTGAGGCCCAGCGCCGTCAGTGCCACGACCGTGCCGAGTGCGACGAGCCCGCCGCGGGTCCTGCTGCTGGTGTCCACTTCACTGCCTCCCGAACGACGTTCCCATGGGGCTGAACGACGATGGGACGTGGAGGATGCGCCACCGGTTCCCGTGCCGGCGAGGATCCGTCAATCCCCGTACTCGGAGGACTCCCTGACGAGGGATGCCGTCCTGGCGCTCACCTTGAACCCGGGGAAGCCCGGATGGCGCTTCGGCCGCGGCTCGGGCTTCTCGCCCGCCCCCGGCAGCGGCCAGAACAGCCGCATGCGCCGCCCGCTGTCGAGCAGCTCCCCGAGGGTGTCCGGGTCGGCCTCGCCCCGAAGGTAGGAGGGGAAGTGAACGGGACTGCGGCTGGGCATCATGACGGGCTCCAGGGCTTCACAGACGTGAATGCTGCTCCTGTGCCGACAGTAGGCCCGGCGTCCGGCGTGATCCAGACCTACGCGGAGGTAATCATCCGTGCGCCGGTACCGTGGAGGGTCAGCTCTTCCGCTTTCCGTTCCTAGGAGCCCGCCGCCGTGCGCATCGCTGTCACCGGCTCGATCGCCACCGACCACCTGATGACCTTCCCGGGCCGCTTCGCCGAGCAGTTCGTCGCCGACCAGCTGCACACGGTGTCGCTGTCCTTCCTGGTGGACACGCTGGACGTGCGCCGCGGCGGCGTCGCGCCCAACATCTGCTTCGGCATGGGTCTGCTGGGCCTGCGCCCGGTGCTGGTCGGCGCGGCGGGCGCGGACTTCGCGGAGTACCGGTCCTGGCTGGACCGCCACGGTGTGGACACCACGAGCGTGCACATCTCCGAGACCCGGCACACGGCCCGCTTCGTGTGCACGACGGACCAGGACCACAACCAGATCGCGTCGTTCTACACCGGCGCGATGAGCGAGGCCCGGAACATCGAACTGCTGCCCATCGCCCAGCGGGTGGAGGGCCTGGACCTGGTGCTGATCGGGGCCGACGACCCCGAGGCGATGATCCGCCACACGGAGGAGTGCCGGGAGCGCGGCTACGCCTTCGCGGCCGACCCCAGCCAGCAGCTGGCCCGCCTCGACGGCGAGGACATCCGCACCCTGATCGACGGCGCCGCCTACCTGTTCTCGAACGAGTACGAGAAGGCGCTGATCGAGACGAAGACGGGCTGGAGCGAGGCGGAGATCCTCGACCGGGTGGGCGTCCGGATCACCACGCTGGGCGCGAAGGGCGCCCGGGTGGACCGCAAGGGCGAGCCGCCGGTGATCGTGCCCGTGCCCCAGGAGAAGGCCAAGGTCGACCCCACGGGCGTCGGCGACGCCTTCCGGGCCGGCTTCCTGGCCGGCGTCAGCTGGGACCTCTCGCTGGAGCGGGCGGCGCAGATCGGTTCCATGCTGGCCACCCTCGTCATCGAGACCCTGGGCACCCAGGAGTACGAACTGAGGCGGGGTCACTTCCTCGAGCGCTTCGAAGCGGCATACGGCCCCGAAGCCGCCTCGGAGGTCAAGGCACACGTGTAGCCCCCTTGGGGGCGCGAGGATCCCCCACCCTCCCCCAGCCTTCGGCCGGGGGTGCCCCCACCGCGTCCAGCCCACCACCCACGGAGGTCCGACCCCATGTGCGGGACGGACCTCCCCGGTTGGTGTGTTGCTCCCGCCCCTGTCGGGGCTGGTGCCTAGAGGATTCGGCAGCGGCCCGGGGTGAAGTCGATGTGCATGGGGCGGACGGCCAGTCGTTGACCGGGGGCGACGGCCTTGAGGGGTTCCCCGTCCGGCGCCACGCGCCAACTGCGGCGGCCCAGGTTGCGCAGCACCACCTGCCCCGGCCGGCCCGGGTGGCGTTCCACGCGGGCGATCACCTCGGGCGTGCCGCGGTCGCCCGTGGTGTGACGGGTCGTCACCTCCGAGCGCTCCGCGAGGACCAGGGTCCCGCCGGGACCTTCGAGCAGCGGGGGCACCGGCAGCGGAAGCCGGCAGGCCCAGCAGGGGCGGCCGCGGACGTCCGGGTCGTGGAAGACCTCCGCAGTGCAGTGCGGGCAGGCCGAGACGCAGTCGCCCAGCCGCTGCAGCGTCCGGCGCCACACGCCTTCGGTCACCCGGCCCTGGAGGCTGGCGTCGCGCAGGCCCACGGTGAAGGCCTGGGTGAACACCTGCTGCAGGAACCGCGGGTAGACCTCCCACCACACCAGCATCCGATCGCCGGGGACCGGCCGGTTGGCCGCGTCCCGCGGGTCGAAGACGAACAGCGGGCTGCGCCCGAAGTGCTCCAGCAGCAGCTCGTGTTCGGCCAGGTTGCCGCCGCTCTCCCAGGTGTAGGCCGAGTCCACCTTCACGCCGAGCAGCGGGTGGCCGTGGACCAGGATGTAGAAGAGCAGCACCGCCAGCGAGTGCAGGTCGGTGACCGTGGACGGCAGCGCCTCGTCGCGCAGGATCTCGGGCGCCATGAAGCGGCCCGTCCCCTTGACGAAGACCTCGCCGCCGTCCGTGCCCACGTTGTCGTTGTCCATGATCGCGACCTCGGCCGCGATGGGGTCCACGCACACGTTGCCGAAGCTGAAGTCGCGGTAGCACAGGCCCGCCGAGTGCAGCGCGGCCATCGCCGCGACGAGTTCCTGGCAGATGGCCGTCAGTACGCGGAAGGACGGCTGCTGACGCTCGTTCAGCACCATCGGGATCGGCAGGAAGCGCGGCTCCACCAGGCGCATCAGGTAGCCGAAGCCCGCCGACTGCTCCGACTCCACCAGGTCGATCGGCCAGACGAAGGCCGGGTGCGGGGCGCGGCCGCGCGCGACCAGGTCGGTGATGCAGGCGCGGAACTGGGCCGTGCGGGGCCCCGGCCGGAACCACTTCACCGCGAAGGACGACTCGCCCAGGCGGACCCGGTGCACCACGCCCTGGCCGCCCTCGCCCAGGCGCTGCTCCACGGTCAGCGGGGTGCCGGTCCGGGCCAGGCGCAGCTGCTGGCCGGGTCGGATCAGCGGGTCCACGGGCGGCCTCCCTCGTGCAGCAGCAGGCCGATGCTGGTGTCGTCGCCGCTGCCCGCGCCCGAGGCGCACAGCTGCGCCCAGAGCGGCAACTGCTCGGCGAACCAGGCAGGTTCGCACTCGGCGGCGAAGGCCGCCAGGTCGGCGCCGACCTGCGGCTGCCAGTGCTCCTCGGTCTGCGCGTTGCCGTAGCCGTCCGTGGCCAGCAGCACCAGCGCCACCTCCTCCTCGCGCAGGTCCACCAGGCCCAGCCGGGCCGAGTCCACCGCGTCCGGCTGGCACAGGCTGGTCGTGCGGCGGCCGTCCAGCAGGGCGTCCCCCGGGACGGGGGAGCGGGCGCTGCCGTCCGGGCGGACCAACAGGGCGTCCCCGTCGCCCAGTTGCAGGCAGAGCAGCCACGGCGGGGCCACTGCGGCCAGCAGCAGGGTCGAGCCGTAGGGCACGGTGGACCCGGCGTCCCCGTCCGCGATGGACGCCAACTCCTCGGCGGAGTACGGCTGCTGGGCCAGATGCCCGGCCACGGCCGCCCGCCAGTGCTCGACCACCAGGCGCGGCAGCTCCGGCACCGGGCCGGCGGCCAGCCGCCGCACCTGGGTGCAGGCGGCGTCGACCGCCAGCAGCGCCCCCGCCTCGCTGCGGAAGTGCTGCTCGTGCCCGTGCCCGTCGGCCAGGGCGACCGCCTGGACGCCCCCGGCCGCGGCCGTGCGCACGGCGTCCTGGTTGGGGCGGCCGCGGGCGGCGTGGGCGGCGCCACGGGCGGTGGCGGTGAGCAGATGCCAGCTCATCAGATGATGGTGTCCTCCCCGAAGACGGTGTCGGCGATCCCGCCCTTGCCGAAGATGGTGTCCGCGAGCGCCCGCCGGTCCGCGCCGGCCTCGGACATGCGGGACACCGCGAGCGAGGCCACCACCAGCCGGTCCGCGATGTCGGTGGTGCTGTCGGCCACCAGCACCGGCACCGACGGGTCGCCGATGAAGCGGTTGAGCGACTCCGACTGCGCGTCCCGGCCGATGGCGATGGACAGCCGCAGCGCGCCCTTGCCCGCCGGGACGCTCATCAGAGTGTTCAGCCCCTGCTCGAACTGGCCCGGCGGATCGGTGGCCAGCCCGTCGGTGATCAGCAGCAGCGCCGGACGCAGCGCCCGCCGCTCGATCCGTCCCGGCGCCAGCGCCTCGGCGACCAGCCGGAAGGCGGGGGCCATGTTGGTCAGCCCCCGCTCCACCGGCTCCAGCGGACGCCAGCGCAGGTCCACCACCGGGGTGGGGTCCGGGATGTGCCAGAACGCCTCGGTGGCGAAGGCGACCGCACGGACGAAGACCTGCGCCTGCTCCTGCCCCCGGTCCCAGGCGGCCAGGCCCGCCAGCATGTCCGCGATGGCGTAGTTGAGGGCCTGGATCTTCTCGCCCTTCATGCCGCCCGAGCAGTCGGCGAGCAGGATCAGGTGGAGCGGGCGGCGGGAGATGCCGCCGCCCGGCATCCGGATGGTGGGGGTGTCCGGCGTCGTCATGACAGCGAGTGCGGCGAGGCGTTGTCGAGGAACCAGGTGTGCACGCTGGCCGAGGACTGGCCCGGCGCGCCCTCCGCCGAGAAGAAGGCCAGCTGGCTCGGCATCGTCCAGACGTACTTGGCCATGGTCTTGCCGGTGCTCGGGTCCTTGACCATGGTGCACTCCTCGATCTGCCCGCTCGCCTTCGGCAGGCCCACCGCGTCGTTCCACCAGGTGGTCCGGCCGTCGTGGCTGCTGGTCGAGGGCGGGCACTTGCCCTCGGCGCCCGAACTGTCGAAGCCCAGCCACTTGTTGTAGTTGGCCCAGGAGGTCTCGTAGTCCGCCTTGCTGTCGAACTTGTAGCCCCAGACGTTGCCGTTCGGCAGCGAGGTGTCGGTGCAGCTGGTGTGGTCGATCAGCCCGACGAAGTGCTGGTCCTTGTTGACCGTGAAGTCGCCGCACTCGGTGACCGGGTCGTCGATGCTGCGCGGCAGCAGGTCCGTGAGCGGGTGCGTGCCGTCGGCCAGCAGCGAGGACGTGGGCGAGTCGGTGGGGGAGGGGCTGTCGGTCGGGGAGTCTGTCGGCGAAGCGGAGGCCGAGTCCGACGGCGACGGGCTGGGCGACCCGGTCAGCGTGACCGTCGGCTTCGGCGAGGCGCTGAACGGCGGCAGCTTGGCCGCCCCCGCGATGGCGAAGTACGCCAGCAACGCGAAGGCCACCGCGGCGCCGCCGATGATCAGGCCCACCGGACGCTTGCGCTGCGGTGCGCCCGCGGGGTACCCGGGCGGGTAGCCGTAGCCCTGCTGCGGGTACCCGTAGGCCGGCCCGCCGGGCATCGAACTGCCGTACGCCGGAGGCTGGTTGGGCGGCAGCGAGGAGCCGTAGCCGCCCTGCGGCATCGGCGGCCCGAAGCCGGCCGGCGGCTGGTTCGGCGGCGGCGCCACGGCCGGACCAGGGGCCGGGGTGGACGGCGGCCCGAACCCCGGCTGCGGCTGCGCCGCCTGCTGCTGCGGGTCGGGCTGCGGCACGGTCGGGGCCGGGGGTGGAGCCCCGACGGCGGTGGGCGCGTCCGGGTTCACCGGCTGCTGCGGCACCCGGACGGTGTCCGCCTGGTGCAGCCCGGCCGGCGGCGCGGGCGGCGGGTTGTGGCCCAGCGCCTGCGCGAAGGCCGCGGTGGCCCAGCGGGCCGCCACCGGGTCCAGCGCGCGCCGCTCCGCGAGCGTACGGGCCGTCAGGTCCACGGCGGTGCCGATGTCCAGACGCTGGCCCTCGACGGCCTCGCGCAGCTGCGCGGCCGTCTCCGCCTCGGCGGCGACCACGAGCAGGCTGCGCTCGCGCGGGTGGTCCGGCAGCAGATCCGTGAGGATGTTGCCGAGCATCTGGGCATTGCCGAGGACGGCCTCGCCGTAGGCCTGTATCGCCCCGGCGAGAGCCTGCCGGACCTCGGCGTCCGGGTGCTGTGCGGGCTGGTTCATCCCTGGATCCCCTTCGAACTGACTCGCTGTCACATCACGTCGTGGTGCTGACCTGGAACTGGACGGTGCCCCCGAGCTCCGTCAGCGCCGGGCCGGTGTAGAGCTGTGCGGTCCAGGCTCCGGCGGGCAGGGCGGCCAGCCGGAGTTCGGACGCCTGGATCGGATAGGCGAAGCAGCCGTCCTCGCGGTCCGCCGTGCCCTGCGGCAGCACGCCCACGCGGTCCGCCAGGTCGCTGCCGTCCGGCAGCCGGATCCCGAGCGCCAGGTCCTCGCCGGTGCGCAGACCGGTGTAGCGCACGCCCACCCAGATCCGGTCCGCCGTACCGGGCGCCGCGCCCCCCGCGCAGGCCGAGGCGGCGTCGGGCCCGGTGCCGACGCCCGCCATGTGTTCGACGCCGCTCCGCTCGACCAGGACCGAGGAGCGGTAGGGCCGCCCCGCCCTCGCCGCGGCGAGCAGCGGCAGCGCCTGGTCGGCGCCGCGCAGCCGCCAGGAGACGTCCGCGCCTTCGCCGGTGACCTCCATGCTGGGCACCCCGATCAGCAGCCCGGCGGCGTCCACGGCCGCGCCACCGGAGTTGCCGTGGGCGACGCGGGCGGTCGTCTCCAACTCGAAGCGCTCGCCCGGCACATGGTGCAGCGGGTCGGGAACGAAGGTGGACAGCACGCCGGTGGTGAGCGTGATCGACTCCGACTCGGACACCCCCGGAAAGCCCAGGACGGTCAGCGGCTGCCCGAGCTTGAGCGCGGCGGTGCTCCCGATCCGGAGCGACGGGAGCGACAGTGACGCCGGATCGACGGGCCGGCCGGCCGCGTCCGCGTAGATCCGCACGACGGCCAGGTCGCGGTAGCCGTCCACCGCGACCGGCTTGGCCCGGTACTTGGCGACGGCGGGGGAGGACTGACCGGACGTCAACTCCACGGTCAGGTACGTCGGATCCTCCGGCAGCGTGCTCCCGGGCGCGCCCAGCGCCACCGCCTGCCCGGGCGCCTGCGGCTGCGCCACATGGGCGTTGGTGAGGATCAGCCCGTGCGGGTCGACGACCGTTCCGGAACCCCAGCCGGAGGAACTGCCGGGGGAGCCCAGCAGCAGCCGCACCGTGGCCGCCTGCGCGAGCGCCAGCGGATCGGCTGGACCGGCGGCGCGCGGGGAGGGGGACGTGGTGGCTCTGGCCGCGGGCTTCGGGCTGGACGACGCCGGCCGGAGCAGGGCTCCCGCGGTCGCCCCGGCGACCAGCACGGCGACGACGGCTCCGGCCAGCGCCCGGCG